>NZ_FUWU01000053.1 GCF_900167415.1 Fibrobacter intestinalis
AAAAAGGCGTAGATCGTTGCATTTACCTAGTCGAGGCTCAGCATTGCCTAGTACGATAAATGCAAACGACCCACGCCCCAAACGGGCTGTTGCCCTTGGCCATACGACCAAGAACCGGTTGAAAAGCCGGTTACGACAAACTGAGATACGCCGCAAAACAGCATACCTGCGTGAGCGTTCGCCTTGTTCCCGTACAGGTGAAATTTGCTGATTTCGACTAGAGAACAAGAGCAAAAACTCTTTTACTCTTTAAAAATAACATAAAAACGAGAAAAAGCCCTAATAGTTTACAAAAAAGTTCTTTTTTTTGCAATGAAAACGGCGATTCTTCGCTATTTTGTAAAGAAAAAAGGGTATTCCAAGTTGTAATGCATAAGTTTAAGCCGATTAAATCGATTGCTAAATCACAATGAAAAATCTATATTGTACAAGAGGTGATATGGCTGGATTTATTTCTGTACATATTGATGATTTTACCCCTTGTCTCAAGGACAATTCCACAGGTGAGCTTGTGGATACCGAGGTCGTGCGCATTCGACGGTCATCCTTTCTTTCAAAATACAACAAGCAAAATGGTTGGTATGTAAATTGGGGCTCTTTGGCAAAAAACTCTGAAATCTATGCTCTTGTTGTTAAGGGAACCGTAGATATTCAAGGGTTAGTTTCTCTTCAAAACAATTCTGACGCTAAGGCAATCTACATCCAGTGGATGTGCTCCGCCCCACAAAACAACAAACTGCTAACCGAAAACATTAAGTATTCTGGTGTAGGTGGCCATTTATTTGCCATAGCCGGGAAAAAATCGGAAGATTATGGATACAACGGCGATGTATTTGGGTTTGCTGCAAGCGAAAAGTTACTTGGTCATTATGTTGAAAAATTGGGAGCAGTTCCAATTTGCATGTTGCACCAATTCCATTTTGGGATTTTCAGTGAACAGATGAAAAATATTATGGAGGTATATACTTATGACTGGACTGACGAAGAAATATAAAGAATACCTCAACGACAGTTATTCGCCCATTGACGTCAATACATTACCCGCGTTCGTTGATATGCGGGCGATGTTTGAGTATGCGAAAAAGAAATGCGTCCAGATTTCGCAATTGACCAAAGAAGAGAAATCAAAATTTTTAATTCCAAACACAAGGGTTTCTGTCCCCTAGCATAAAGAACTTAACAATCTCTGATTTAGAGTGATTTTTGTACAGAAAAGACCGCAGCGGTGAGCTACGGTCTAAATTTTTGTCTTGCGAACCTTCGGTTTCAAGGTCGGTGAGCTTGCCGAACCGACTTTGCGGAGTTCACTTCGGCAGGCTCAGTGAACTTATGCCTTAACCGTCGTGAAGCTGAAAGCTTCACCATCAGCATCATTGGCTTCGAGGCCATCGGCAGAAGCGGCCCACTTAATCGCAACAGCCTGTGTCTCACCGGCGATGTAAGCTTCATTTTCAGCCACGGCCTGCTTGAAGACTTCGCTTGCGGAGAACAGCGTCACTTCGATCTTGTCGGTGATGGCGTAGTTCTGGTCCTTACGGCGGTTCTGGATGCGGTTCACCAGTTCCCGGGCAACGCAGGCGCGGCGGAGTTCGTCGGTAATCTTCAGGTCCAAAGCCACAGTGAAGTGCTGGTTCGCTTCCACGGCGAGGCCTTCCGGCACGATGCGGCTAAGCATCAAGCAGTCGGCACCGACTTCACCGAAGTTGAACTTGATCGTCTCGCCATTCTGCAAAGCCTTGATTTCATCGACAGTCAGCGAATTCAACTTGGCAGAAATCACCTTCATGTTCTTCGCATAGTCCGGGCCCTTCGCCTTGATGGCGAGGAAGTTGGGCTTGGCGGAAAGTTTCACCAGCTTCGTTTCGTCTTCCAGGAATTTCATCTCCCGAACGTTCAGTTCTTCGAGAATCAGGTCCTTCATGGTCTCGGCGACGTCCTTTTCCACCGCACCGTGAGCGACCACCGTCATGCTGGCAATGGGCATACGATTCTTGACGTTGTTTGTAGCGCGAATCACGCGGCCCATTTCGACCATGCCACGTACCATGGCGATGCGTTCCACCAACTTTTCGTCCATCAGGGACTTGTCGGCGCTGGGGAATTCGCAGAGGTGCACGCTCACCGGGGCATTGGCGTCCACTTCGCGAACGAGAATCTGGTAGATTTCTTCGGCAAGGAGCGGGAGGAACGGGGCGAGAATTTTGGAAAAGTCCACCAAAACTTTGTACATGGTGGCGTATGCGGCGTTCTTGTCGCCATCGTTTTCGGACTTCCAGAAACGGCGACGGCTGCGGCGCACATACCAGTTTGTCAAATCATCTACGGCGGCAATGACAGCGGGCACCACGTTGTACAGGCGGTAAGCTTTCATCTCCACTTCCACCTTGGCGGCCAAATCCTGCAAAGTGGCGAGCATCCAGCGATCCAGCTCGTTGTCGCTCTTGACTTCCTGACCCGGCTTCCAGTTGAGCTGGCCCTTGGCGGCGTCGGCGTTGTGGTTAGACACAAAGAATGCCACAGCGTTCCACAGCGGAAGCATCACCTGCTTCACGATGCCCTTCACGCCTTCTTCGCTGAAGCGCAGGTCTTCGGCCTTCAAAGCGGCGGAGTTGATCATGAACAAACGAATGGCGTCGGCACCGGTGCGATTAATAAGCTCGTTGGGATCCGGATAATTGCGCTTAGACTTGCTCATTTTGGAGCCGTCTTCGGCCAAGATGATTCCGTTCACAATCACGTTCTTGAACGCAGGCTTTTGGAACAAAGCATTGGAAAGAACCGTCAGCGTATAGAACCAACCGCGGGTCTGGTCTAGGCCTTCGGCGATAAAGTCCGCCGGGAAACTGGCTTCAACAACTTCCTTGTTTTCAAAGGGATAATGGCGGCTGGCATACGGCATAGAACCGGATTCAAACCAGCAGTCGAAAACTTCGGGAGTGCGACGGTAAATTTTGCCGTTCTTTTCGATGGTGAGTTTATCTACAAAATGCTTGTGCAAGTCGTCCAGCTTCACGCCGGTAAGCTGCTGCAATTCTTCGATGCTCCCTACGGCAATCATGTCGCCGTCGTCGGAAAGCCATACCGGAATGGGCGTTCCCCAGAAACGGTTGCGGGAAAGGTTCCAATCTCGGGCGTTGGCAATCCACTTGCCGAAACGGCCGTTCTTGATGTGGTCCGGAACCCAGTTAACGGTCTGGTTGTTTTCGACCATCCATTCCTTCAAAGTCTTGGTCACGCCGTCCTTGTTGGTAACAGGCGCATCGATCTTGAGGAACCAAGTCTTGAGGGCGCGGTAAATCAGAGGAACGCCAGTACGCCAACAGTGCGGGTAGCTGTGGACAATCACATCTTGCTTGAACACGCGGCCCTGTTCTTTGAAGTAGCGGATAATTTCCTTGTCGGCTTCCTTCGCGCCCAGGCCTTTCCACATCGGAATCTTGTCGGTGAACTTGCCTTCGGTATCGAGCGGGTCGAAAAGGCCCAGGTCGAGTTCAGCACCTTTCTGGAAGTCTTCTTCACCGAAGCTGGGTGCAGTATGCACGGCGCCGGTACCATCGTCGGTGCTCACGTAATCGGCAGGGTAAATCTTGTAATGGCGGGAAAGCTGGTCCGGCGTCACGAATGCATCGGAAATGCGGGAAAGGGGCTCGTAGTCCTTACCCACCAGCTCGGAACCCTTGCAGGTATCCACGACGTTCGGGTTCTTGAAATAAGCGGCGGTGCGGCTGGCGGCAATCCAGTATTTTTTTTCGTCCTGTTCCACCAGGTTGTAGTCCATGTCCGGACCCACCACGATGCAGAAGTTGGAGTACAGCGTCCACGGGGTCGTCGTCCACACGAGAATGCTCGTGTCCTTGAACTTGGCCTCGTCCGAGTTGATCGGGAAAATCAGCGTGAGGGACGGATCCTGGCGGTCCTTATAACCCTGGTTCGTTTCAAAGTTCGAAAGCGGAGTTGCCAGTGCCGGGCTGTACGGCTGAATGCGGTAGCCCTGATAAATCAAACCTTTGTCGAAGCACTGCTTGAACACCCACCACACGGATTCCATGAAATTCTTGTCCATGGTCTTGTAACCCGTGTCGAAGTCCACCCAGCGGCCCATGCGGCGCACCGTCTTCTTCCATTCGCTCGTGTACTTGAGCACCTTGCTGCGGCAGGTTTCGTTGAACTTATCGACACCGAGCTTCTGGATTTCGGCAACGCCAGCGAGGCCCAGCTCGTTCTGCACCAGAGATTCAATGGGAAGGCCATGGCAGTCCCAACCGAAACCACGCGGAACCTTCTTGCCCTTCATGGTCCAGTAACGCGGAACGATATCCTTAATGGTTCCTGCCAGCAAATGCCCGTAGTGCGGAAGGCCCGTCGCAAAGGGAGGCCCATCGTAAAAAGTGTAAGGTTCGGATTCCGGACGGGAATCCAGGGATTTCTTGAAACTGTCGTCCTTGTCCCATAGGGCTAAAACTCTTTCTTCTACATCGGGAAACGTCTCGTTTTTATTCACTTCGCGAAACAAAGTCATTGTCATAACCTCTAAAAATTTTACAGGGGAAATTTAGAAAAAGGCGAGAGCCACGGCAATGCAATTTATTGATTTGACATGGCCGAGCCGCATTGAATGCGCTCTGAAAGAGCGCCAAGATAGAAAATTTTTCTTTTGGGCGTTCCCCACACTATTGTGTGGGTCGGGCTGTCGCGGTATCGCGAATCAGTTTCCTGAGCCTGCCGAAGGGCTGATTCGCGTCCGTTTAGCCTCGGCTCCCTACAGTCGCCGAGTCCGAACCCTTCGGGCTTCCATCTCTAACGCAAACTACTCTATAAGCCTATTCTTTATTTCAATAACATTAGCGTTGTCAACACCACTATAGTTATAAATAGACGCGACAATTATTTGATGATCTGAAAAATCTCGTTTCAAAACATTTATCATCAATTGAATATTGTCTCTATCGACTTCTTTTCCACTTGGAGAATCCAACATTATCGGCAATTTTATATTTAGGTATTTTTTCACCGCAGCGATATAAGCCAATTTAAAAGCAAAAACTGTTTTATGTAACACAGCTCCAGAAAGTTCTTTTAAATTCGAAGTGAATATATAAGAACTTGAAATTTTTTTATCGCCACCCAAATTTAATTCCGTTGCATATTTTATCATTTCCGCAGAAATTTCAAGCGGGACTCTATTGCTATTTTTCGTTCTTTCAGAAATTGACTTTCTAACATCTGTCAATTCTTTATGAAGTTGATCTATTTTATTTTTTATAACAACTGGGTTCAGAGGCAATTTTGAAATTCTATTATCAAATTCCCTTAATATGCTAGTGTCATCAAAAAATGTATTTTCTTCTTTTACAAACTTCTGTTTCTTATATTCCTCTAATTCTTTTGATATTTTTTTAAATTCGGTTGAAATAATCTTTCTTTTGGCAACAAGATAATCTACGGAATCATTTAAGCCAACAATTTTGTCCTCAGTTACCTCTATTTCTTCTTCGCCCACTAAAACTCTTAGCCTAATATTTGAAATAAACTTCTTAAATCTTTTATTTTCACCTAAAACCTTATCAACTTGTTGGAGTTCTCTCTTTTTTTGTTCTAATTGAGAGACAAGAATATTAAGAGAACTATCAACAGAATCATCATAGTTGTCAGGTACTATTTTACCACTATCTTTTTGTATTTTCTCTTTATAATCAGCGACATTATACATCTGCCTGTATTTACTTAATTGACCTGAAAGAATTTTAGCTTTACTAAGCAATGATGAACAATCAACGCCCGATATTCCGCGAATAAAACTTTCTATATTGAATCTGATATTTCCAACAACCACGCCACGATTCAGTAAGGTCCAACCTTTTTCTTGGTCAACATAAAATGTTCCCAATAAGTTTTCAAGAACTTCAGCATTTTGAATTCCAAATATAATCTTGTGAAGTTCTGTCTGCTGTTCCGGTAAAACAAAAGTTATCTCTTCATTTGGTTTTACAATTTGAATTGATTGTTGAGAATGTCTTGACAGAGTTATTTCTTCTCCATCATCTTTCCTGATAGTCAACAAAGATTCATTTTTCGAAAAATTTATCCCCTTAGTATTCGGAATATTATATCCCAATGCAAACAACAACCATCTCATCAAGGTTGTTTTACCTTTAGTATTTTTTTGACTGTATATTAAATTTTCTTGTGCAAAAAAATCAATTGTCCGAGAAAAAAGGCCTTCTTGTAAGGCTAGTTTTAAAAAAATCATAAATTCGCCCCCTTTTTTATACGGTCAACATCATATCGATTAACAACAATCAAATACAAAATGATTTTCGTTAGAATATTATTTTCTTCATTGTCTTCAAGGTTTAAAACGCGGAGATATTGTGCACAATAGTTATTGGCAAAATCTCTACACACCGTAGTTTCATGATTATTTCTTTTAAAATCTATAAAATCAGATAAAACTTTTGTTGTGAACTCATACCTTTCACAAGAATAATCAATTAAATCTTTATATTTGCGAATCACATCATTTACCTGACCGTCATCTAGTTCAAACACTTCTACAATTTTACTTATTGATTTTTGAACATCCGTAGCCAAAACTATTAAAGGCCATACGATTGCTTTTTTTGACAAAACTATAGAAGAATCCTTTTTACTTCCGTTGTCAAAAATACTTTCGAACCATATATTTAAAAGTTCTTTCCCCCGACCATTTAAAATCGGATTTACAAATTCATTTACTTTTTGATAAACAACTTTATAACGTTCATTCTCATCATCTGTCTCAAAAGGCAAAACCTGTATAAGGAAATCATCTTTATTGAGTGGATTTGTTATTTTGGAAAGATAATCGTCAATTATCTTCTTTGCGGAATCTGGCAAGGAAGAATACGAACGATGAGCCTCACCATAAAACACGCTTCTAGAATTTTCATCATTTAAAGGATTAGGAGAATTTGTTATTAAAATAAGTTTTTCAACATTTCCCTTATGAGCACCTTCTGACAATGATTCCAATGCTTTTTTCAAATTTGCTCGAACATTTGTAAAATCAGAGCCACTTTTTTCTACTGCTTTTGCTTGAGCTAAAATACTTTTGCCATTTGACAAAAAAATTTCTATATCCTCCAGGTCGCTTTCCAATCGCAAGGAATCCATTTCTTTCATGTTTTCAAGCATTAAAACAATAGCAGCATTGACCTGAAAATCAAAGCCGAATAAGACGGAATTTGCACGGCGACTTTTACCCATTTTCTCCATATAACCTTTTCATATTTCTTTATCGTTTAAACATATTACCCTCCATCCTGAATTGCTTTAATAAGGGCTTTGGCTATATGCCACATCATAACAGGAGGAATAGCATTTCCAATTTGTTTATAAGCATATTTTTCCGATACAGGGAAATCAAATGTATCTGGAAAAGACTGTATTCTGGCAGCCTCTCGCGGAGTAAACCGACGATACACTTCTTTTTGGGGATCAACCAACAAAATAGGATCTCGCGAATTTATACTCGTCTTAGCAAGATGCGATGTCACGGTAAGGCACGGCTTACTCAAATCTTGCCACAATCCACGCTTCATGTTCTTCTTTGCATTTTTCATTCCCTGAACAGCTCGTTCAGAGAAATAGTATTTCTTTTCATCAATTGCAATTTTGTCTATAACTTTGGAAAGAGGAACATATTTATCTTCTGTTAAAATAGGTTTCGGGTATTCAAAGGTTTTGTTCAAATCATTTCTTATTCCCACTATTACAACACGTTCTCTCTTCTGTGGAACTCCGAACTCAACAGCTTTTATTAGTTTATACTGAACTTTGTAATTACAAGACTCAAATTCTTTTACAACCTTGCTTATAATTGCTCCTCCCTGAAGTGTAACCAATCCCTTAACATTTTCACAAATAAAATATTTAGGTTGTTTTTCCTTAAGAAATCGAACTATTTCCTTGTATAAATTTGCCCGTTCGTCATTTGTATCTTTTGTCGGATTCACCGTAGAAAATGACTGACAAGGAAAGCCCCCTACCAGAACATCTATTTCGCCAATATCCGAATAATCTGCCTCCCTGACATCACCACACAAAGCCTTATGCTTAAAATTTGCATTATATGTTTCTACGGCTTTCACATCAAAGTCAATAGAATAAACGATGTCAAAATCTAATTTTTTATATTTCTTTTTTAAGAAAGAAAATCCGCCAAGGATACCGAGATCACTACCACCGCATCCGCAAAAAAGCGATGCTACTTTCATACATCAACCTCATATTGTTTTTGTATGGCTTTTGCAGAGAAATCCATTTGATAAATAGTGGGAAAAACATCTATCTTATTTTCTGCAGCCTTCTTAAAGGGATTATTTATTTTTACAACTATTGTCTTTGTTTTAGTGAAATAGACTCGATAAATGTTGTAATATTCACCATATTGCTCCGCTGCAATCCACTCTTTAGATGTCAAATTGAGAGAATCAGACCAACGAGCATCAAAGGACGGTTCAGAAACTCTTGTTGTTGCCTTCACCTCGATATAGCGAGCAAATTCGGGTTTTCCAGGATTTTCATTTGCTTCGATGGAACTTATATCATAGCCGAGTCCTTTTGTTTTGCCTAGCAGCAGAACTTTATTGACAAGTCTCTCTTTGTAAGTTTTAACTCTTTTACATTCCATCTTGTAAACAAATGCTTCGCCTTTGTCACCAAGTTCAACTGTTGAAAGTCCAACAGCTCCTCTCTCTTTTTTTAGCTCCTTTATTTGAATAGAATCATTAAATTGAGTGTTTAATTTTGATATTTCTGGATTTAATTTACCATAGTACAAATCCCATTCTGCCTGAGCCCTTTTTCCCTCATATTTAGAAATGTCAAAACGAGCTTCATGATTCATTTTACAGAACAATTTTATCGCCTGCTCTTCCGAACTATTAAGCCATATATATTCCGCATTTGTTTCAATAACATTTGCCAGTTCAAGAAGATTAAACTGTTCTTTTATATGCTGCCAATCATGAGAACCTGCTAGTCTATCTCTCCGAACATTGTTATCTCTGTCACTAATAATTCGCGAGTAGACATTGCTTACATCGACTTGTCCCTTAAGAACATCAAGATTATTCAATATATAATATCCAACTTCTTGCTTTGTTATCGCTTTATTAGCTGTTTGCTTTCTTGCATAATCCAAAAATTCGACAACATAACACATAGGTCGAATATTTACGCCATGTTTGATTCTATCATTTAATGTATGAGTAGAATCTGCGAGGTTTGGAAATTGAAAATTTAAGCAAATGTTTTTAAAAAATGCAGGGAAATCATTTTTGGATAACAAAAACGAGCATGATTCTGACTCAAAAACCATTCCATCAAGACTCGTGTAGTAAAGTCCTAGAAGTTTACCCATAATTTCTGTTATATGATTTCTTATGGTCTTTTTATTAGCATCCGTTAACCCTTCGTAATCTTCATTTCCAAAAAAATATTTGGAAAGTAATCTATTACAACGAACATCAAATTCGTTTTTTGTGCAAGGACAATTATTGTGAACCGCTTGAGCGTAAAAAGGAAGCAAGTCCTCCATTTCAGATTGGCTTTTGCCACGTATAATGGTACATCGATATTGATTTTCTGGCGTATAACTCATAAAAACTCCTTTATCTTTTGGGCAATAGATAAAGCCATTAACGGTGGTACGGCATTTCCAATTTGTTTAAGCTGACTCATTTTCTTGCCTATAAACACAAAGTTATCAGGGAAGGATTGTAAACGAGCACTTTCTCTAGCTGTCGGCACACGGTTGTATTCATAATGGAAATGATGATTGTGTCCAGTATCTATGGTTATACTAGGCTTGTTACTTGCCAGTCTTGTCCAAGCGATATGGACTTTGCGCGTTTGTTGCAAGTCTTTGGGCAAATCTTTATAATTTCCTCCATCGGGAACCAACGCTATTATCCGTTGCGTTTGCTCCGTATGAATGGTAATTTTATGATTATAAACGCCCTTACTGTTATTTCGCATCAGTTTTTGATAATCAGAATATGCATCACACGGATATTTTGCACCATCAGGTAGGGATTCTTTAGGTAAATCCGATAGGGCTTCAAGTGTCGTTACAGGACTTTTGGTCGTAGGTTCGGGGAAAATAAATTCAGAGCCATCAAGAAAACCAACAAACACAGCTCGCCGCCTATTTTGAGGCACACCGTAATTTGAAGCAAGCAATACCTTAACTTTTACTGTATAGCCCAATTTTTTAAAATCGGCTAAAATAGAATCCTTGACAACTCCATTACCTATGGAAAGTATGTTCGGAACATTTTCCATAACAAAGGCTTTGGGTTTAAAATGCTTAACCATTGCAACGAACGACTTATAGAGTTCATTTCGTTTGTCTTCAACAATACGCTTTCCAGCAACTGAAAAACCTTGACAGGGCGGTCCCCCAATAATCACATCAACATCTTTCCCAATCTGTTTTTCTACAGTTTTTGGAGAAATTTCGGACAAATCTCCAAGCATGACCTGTGATTTTTTATGATTGTGCTGGAATGTAACTAAAGCATCGCTCCACACATCTATACCCATCAACACATCAAATCCAGCTTTTTCAAATCCAAGAGAAAAGCCGCCGCAGCCGCAAAAAAGGTCAAGACACTTTGGTTGATTTTTTTTTACTTTCAACATGGTATTATGCTTCAAAATTAAAAAAATTCCTAATGGTATAAGCCATTGCATCCTTAGAACATTCTAGCCCATAACGAATTTGCTCACCTGATAGGGTAATTCCGCAGTCCTTTGCATCCATCAGTGCTAGTCCGTCCAGGGCATCGCCCATATAGAGATACCAACAACCTCTGTGCCTATAAAGCCCCACATGACCATCTTCACTGGCATAGTATTCATCATAATCCATCACCTGAATCAAATCCGTCGAAGGGAAAGCCCTACTTAGGTCGGCATCTTCTTGAATCATCGTATGGATAGTAGCCCTGTATCGGAAATCTATGTCGTCCACGAATTTTTGAAGGTCTCTCTGTCTTGCAATCATGGAATCAGGAATCCAAATGTCCTCGCTCCACACCGTCGATGCGGACTTGTCAATCTCCGCCAGTTGATACTTTTTAATTTGCCCCTTTTGCTTCACTTTCATGTTTACCTCGTTTCTGTTAATGGCAAATGCAATTTTCATTTTCAAATATACAAATATTGTAGTGACAATTTTTGTCATATTGGTTTTTTTAGTCAGGTTTTCTCATACATAAATCCCATTGTCACGCTGGGAGACACCTTCCCCTCCAAGCCCCTGCGGCCTGCAACCTGTTCGGGCGAGAGGTCTTCCCGGATCATGGCCACCGTTTCCGCCCAGATTCTGTCGCTGACGGTTTTCTGCGAATGCCCGGCATCCAGCAAGGCTTTAATTTGGTATCTTAGACCTCGGTTAAGTCTCATCGCCTGTCCTTTTCGTGGTTGGAAACGACAAGCTAGAAACTTGACTGTCCCCGGGATTCGTTTTCCGGGGATTTTTTGCTGTTCTCTGCTTTATCCGTTTGAACGTCTTTTCCACCATTTTATATTTATATTTATTCTATGAAACGTCTTTTCCTTGCATTGTTCTTTATATCTCAGGCATGTTTTGGCCAAGATGCGGCAAGCTCAAGTTCTGTAGAAAAAAGTTCTTCATCAGCTGCGGATTCACAAATACGCTGTCCTGAAATCGAATACCACGGAATGCAAACGACCAAGTATATTCCCAACAAGCCCTATATCATAAATTGGGATCGAAATACCATAGACTTAGTTGGCGTTGTAGATTCTGTTGGCCTAGACACTTTTTTTGTAGACGGAATGATTCCGCTTCTTCTTGCAGACTCCTCTAAAATTGCCGCAAAAATCGCAAAACTCAAACAGGTAAGCATTAGTTCTACTGATAACGCCATGAAAAACGTTTTTGATTCTAACTATGTATACATTCCTCTGACTTTTAGTACAAATAAAGGCGACACAATCTCAGTACATAATTATTCTGCATCTGTTTTTTTAGATTGTTCATCACAATACACTATTCCATACGGATTTTTTATGGGAAATTTTTCCAATAATTCAGCAGCAAATGTCACAGCAATTAAACATTTTTATTATAATCGCAAAAATATTTCGATGAAAAAGCACAATAGAGACGCATCAGGGAAATTTCTGAACAAGAAAACATCCAAAATAATTCGATACTAAAAACGTGTTTTGCTCGGGTCGAGTTGTGCCGTTATCGCTTTGCGTTGCTTGCCATCCCTAAAGCAAAATAAAAGGCCTGCCTGTTTGCGGGCAAACCTTGAAATTTTGAATTTATTCTTTTGCTTTTTACACAAGAGCCGGAGCCAAGTATTTTGCCAGCGCATAGCCGCCGCCAACGAGCCAAACGCACAAAATGGCTGCCAGCAAAAATGGCTTGGGGCCTGCTTGCTTGAATTTGTCCATGCTGGTTTCTGTGCCGAGAGCCGTCATTGCCATTGAAAGCAGAAAGGTGTCCAAAACTTCGATTCCATGAATAAGGTTTTGGGGCAGTAAATTCAAGGAGTTGAACATCACGACCAGCAAAAATCCAAAGGCGAACCAGGGAACGGCAATTTTTTTCTTTCCGCTTTTGCTTTCGGAGTCTCCTAATTTTCCTACGACAAAAAATGCCAAAACCAGCAGAACAGGAACCAGATACATCACTCGAATCATTTTGACGATAATGGCGACAGTTGCTGTGTCCGTAGCGTTTCCTGCGCCTACTGCATGAGCGACTTCGTGAATGGTCGATCCGATGTAGAGACCGATTTGTTCGGGAGAAAGGGCGATTATTCCATTGCGATACAAAATCGGATACAGGAACATTAAAAGAGTTCCGAACAGCACGACGGTGGAAACGGCGACGGCTGTTTTATAAGGTTTTGCTTTGAGGGCGGCTTCTGCGCCAAGGACGGCTGCTGCTCCGCAAATCGCACTTCCGACAGACGTGAGCATCGCGGTTTCTTTGTCCATTTTCAAAAGGCGGGAACCCAAAAAATAACCGCCGACAAGAGTTACGGTTACGATGATGGCGTCGATAATCAGCGCGGGCGCGCCCACTTCGGCAATTTGGGAAAATGTCAGGCGGAATCCGTATAAAATAATGCCCAATCGCAAAATTTTTTTGGAGCAGAATGCGACTCCCGGAGACCATGTTCCCGGCATTCCTTTTCGGAGGGTGTTGGCGTAGATGATTCCAAAC
This sequence comes from Fibrobacter intestinalis, assembly GCF_900167415.1. GTDB lineage: Bacteria > Fibrobacterota > Fibrobacteria > Fibrobacterales > Fibrobacteraceae > Hallerella > Hallerella intestinalis. The sequence goes on from NZ_FUWU01000053.1 coordinate 13,253, forward strand.
AAGAGGCCGACAATCAGCGGGCTGAGCGACAATGCTTTGACGGCGGAAAAATCGGCGACAGAGAATGCAACGCTGGTAATAAGCGTGATGAGCAAAATCCCATGAAGAAAATCTGTTTTCTTTTCTGTCAGCATAAAGACTCCTTTGAAGGAATTGTTGAAAAGAAGTGCGCCAAATATAAAAAATCTTCTTTTTAAAGTGTAGAGGAATTTGGAAGGATGAAGTCGGAGTCCATTTTGAAAATTTTTAAATTCAATCCAAACAGAACGAGAAGAATATGACGTCGGAAGAATTGCGGAACAGGCTGTTTGCCAATCAGGATTTCGGATATAAGAAATTTCATCAGGCTTTGATTCCGGGAATTTCCGAAGAAAAAATCATCGGTGTGCGGGTTCCTTGTTTGCGAAAATTGGCGAAGGAATTCGCTTCGGGAAATCGGGAGGAAGTTTGCTTGTTTATGGGAAATCTCCCTCATGATTATTTTGAAGAAAATCAGATTCACTTCATGATGATTCAGCAGATTTCCGATTTTGATGAATGCCTTGCCGCTCTGGAAAATTTTTTGCCTTATGTGGATAATTGGGCGGTCTGTGATGGGAAAAATCCCAAGGTACTGCTGAAAAATGAAACATTGTTCTTGCGTAAGATTCGGGAATGGTTGGCGACGGCTCACCCTTATCAAGTCCGTTTTGGAATCAACATGCTGATGAATTTGTTTTTGGAGGAGCGTTTTGATTCAAAATATCTGGAGTGGGTGGCTGCGGTTAATGGAGAAAAATTTGCAGTTCAGAAAAACGGATTGCTGCCGCAGAAAGTGAGAAATGCGTTGCCTGCGGGCGTGTGTCCGGCAGCTCCCGAATATTATGTGAAAATGGGCGTGGCCTGGTATTTTGCGACGGCCCTTTCCAAACAATGGGATGCTGCAATTCCGTTTTTAACGGAGCATAGGCTGGACGCTTGGACCCACAATAAGACGATTCAAAAAGCGCGGGAAAGTTTTCGCATTACGGGCGAACGGAAAGAATTTCTGCAAACCCTGCGAATCTCGCCATTGGTGTAAAACCAGAGGCGTTGCAGGGGAGGATTCCCCCACATCGGCGAGAAGAGTTATTCTTTGTTCGGATTTATTTTGATTTAAGATAAATTTCCATTGCGTCTGCGGTGCACGACGCTTCAAAGCAACCAAAGTGCATCAATACGATTGCATTGCCTTTGGTCTTGCACGGACCTCCCGAACAGACGAAATGTTCTGAACCGGATTTATTCAGGGGAACGACATAAATACATTCGCTCTCCCCAAGCATCGTTAAATACCCATTTTCAGGTTGCTCTTCTCCCCGATTTTCCCAAAGATATTTTTCCCCGTCGTAACATCTCCGTTTTTTGGAATGGACGCCGCATGTATCTTTCCCTATTCCTCCTGTTATAACAATGCATTCCGGCGGATTTTCACAATACTCGCCTTCTTCTGCTTTTTTGCAATGCTTATCCTTTTTTGTCGAGCATACGCCCGGCCCGCCATAGCGACACAATCCCTTTACGCCGAGCTTTTCTTCGACTTCGCTTTCGGAAGGTTGCTGCATTTGAGTTTCGTCTTCACACCCCGCTTCCGGAGGGCAAGCGTTTTTTATCGCCGCCTGATAATTTTTCAACTCCTTCAATGTAATTGCCGACGAATAGGAGGCAAAGAACATTAAAATCAAAACGACTGTGACTTGGATTCTTTTCATTTTTTACTCCTGTTTTTTAAGCAACGAAGATTTGCGTTGCCTAGCATTGTTTCAAAATTCGAGAGTTTGAAATTTTGCCATTCGCTTTTTATTGAAAATCCATAACCTTCAATGTTATAAGTACATTGATGGCGTCCATTTTCAAAAACATCGCGACATTGAGAAACTTTGGCTTCCGCGATCCAGTAACTTATGTCATTTCCTGTTGTGGTATTAGACGGCATGGAAAAACCATACGAATCCAAGCACAAGTCGTCTCCATTTTCGTCAAGTGGCCAGGTACCTTTTGAACAAAGATGTTGTACAATCTCCCTTTCAATGACTTCTTGCATATCATGTTTATTATATCGGCAATTTGCACCTTTATTACAATCAAAACCATCTTTTTTCCCTTTTCGCCACTTGTTGTACGCCGCATCCAACTCGTTTTCAATAGATTCTAATTTCTTTTGTTGTTTATGATATTTTTTGAGTTCAGAAGCCGAAGCGAAAGCGAGTTCAAAATTGCTCGGAAGCTCATCTCTAGCTTTAATAAGTCGTATTTCAAAAATTTCACTTTATCTTTTGCGACAAAAGAGAAGAGTTCTTTCCATTCCTTACGGGTCGGAACATGGAAGCCTGCGGGACATGCCCCTTGATGGTTGTTCTTTATATCGGGTTTTTCGAGAAAAGAACCATAATCTTTAGAGAATAAATTCAGGTCCATAAGTACGAACCAACTATTTCTTTCTCCACTTGGCAATGCGGCGGATTTCGATTCATAATCCCCATAGGTGATATTGGACAAATCCTTATTGGCAACTATATCTACACCATATTTCACAGTTCGACATTCGCCATAAAGCAGATTATGATCCATCCACTCCTGCTTTCCGATTTTTACAGCCCTAATAGGAGTCGCATCTGTTGGCAAATCCGTAGCGTCATTAAGCATAATGAACAAGGGCGTATAATCAACGGTATAATTAACGCCTGAATTTATATACTCTATGGAAATATCCGCAATAGTTCCATCTTCTAAATTTACACGATAATTGCATATTTTAAAGTTAGAATTGAGATCGCCACAAATACCGCGACTACCTAACATATCAGACACTTGATACAACGAAAGCCCCTGGAAAGCTCCTTCGCATCGTGTAGAAGACTTACAAGTAAGTTTGAGTTGATCTATTTTATCTAGAATGGAATTTGACTTCTCTATTAGGTCAGAGATCTCCGTTCTTTTTTCTTCATCGTTAGGCCTATACGGATCATCATTATATTGAAATCTGTTGTCAATAAATCTATAGGCTGGATGGTTTTTATTGGAGCCATACCCTATTTTACGCACAATCCTTTTTTCTTTATATGAACCCGAATTTGTTGCCACATGGTCAAAATCTACTGAAATATAAACCGGAAATTCATCTGCACTAAATAAACACAAACCTTGATATTCAGGCCTGTTCGAATAATGGTTTATCTTTTTTTCAAAATGAGAACCCGACTCCAAAAGAATCGAATCGATGGACTCCAATGTAATGGGATTCCTCAATTCTGATTGTATCTGTTCCAAATCTTGCCGTGTGATTGCAAATGTGAAGACTGAACAACCTAGTAACACAAGCATGCATTTAAAAAATTTCATTAACTCTCCTTCATAGAAAAGACAAAGCAAAAGGCGACGTTTTTCAACATCACCTTTGGCTTCAATTTATAGAACAACTATTTCTTAGGAACAATCATTAACATTCTATTTATCAATGGCCAGGACGATTTATTTTTAATGGCATCGAAATAATCGTCGTCGGTATAGTGATAAAGCATCATAAATCCCGGAATAATCAAATAGGCCAAAAGAACAATTCCTAAGGGAATGGCAAGGGGAAGAAATAAAAACAAAAATGTTAGGGTGAAGGTAATGCTGACATTTGCAAGCACCCAGTGAAAAATGAACCCTTTAATGTCTTTAAGAATCAAATGGTGCAAGCCCGCCCAAAAACCAATGCCCGTAACAAGATAGTAAATCATCTTGAAACTGGGTTCAATTCCCACATAGCGAATGCTGGTGATTTCGTCGATTTTATTTGTTTCCATTTTTACTCCTTGTTGGATAGTGAAATTGTGAAATTTTAATCTTGGATGCAACGGACGGACATTCCGTTTGTCTTTAATGCGAATTTGATATTCCCCATAAAGAAATCGTCGGAACTTGTGGTAGCCACCCAATCATAGGCACGTTCCCCCTCGTCATCTGCGCTCCATAAATAATTTGACTCGTCAATGAGCTGGTATTTTTCTTTAAATCTGTCGCCTGCAAAAACGGACATAAAACCACGGGATTTTAAACCTGCACCCGCACGTCTCGTTCCAAATTCTTGTTCCATGGAATTTTTAATTTGTTCAAAATCTGCGTTATTGGGCAATCGCCAACCTTTGGGGCAAGCAGCCATTGCCTGATCCCAGGTGTATAAGCGCCCGTATTTTTCGCAATTTTCCGGCTGATTTTCATAACACGAAGAACCATTCACTGCAAAGTTCAGGTTTTCTGCCATCCATGTTTTCCCGTTGAAATCCATTGTCCGATAAGTTTTTCCATCGCGAGAGTCGTGGAACCCTGTTTTCTGAGTGGTTGCAGATGGCTCTTCTTCCTTTGGCTCGGTTTTCTTAATGGCGGCAGAAGTCCGTTCTTCTTTTTTTGGGGATTCATTGACGGCAGCTGTTGGCAGTTCTTCTTTGGGTTCGGTTTCTTCTGGACTAGATGAGAAAAAAGACTTTATTTTGTCCACAATAGATGAAATAAAACCCTCTGTTTCCCTTTTGACGTTTTTTTGGGCAGCTTTTTTTCCTTTCTCCGCCATTTCCTCTAGTTTTTCTTTATATTCCGCTTCGAATAAATCTTCTACGGCATCTTTACAAGTAGAAGACAAGGCCAATTTGTCCCATTTTTCCTCAAGCTTTTTTTGGTCTTCTTTTATTCTGGCTCCCTTTTCGGGGTCACCTTTATTCAATGCATTCAATATACGAAACGATTCTAGACCCCATATGTTTTTTTGAATTCTGACTGCTTCGCGAGAAGACTCACCGCAATATTCTTTAATGGCTTTTACACAGTTGTCTTGATTTTCTTCTTTGCTAAGATCTACGCTGCAAGCCTTATGGACTACTTTGTCCGCTTCGGATTTGCACCCGGTAATCAAAAATGCCGCGACAAACGCCATTCCTGCAAAAGTTTTTAATTTCATTTTGTGTACTCCATTGTTGAGATGAAATAAATTCTGGATTTAGAAAAGGGTTAATAAACTTCGGTTGGAGTTTGTCCCAAATTCAACATTTGAGTTCTATAATTAAAATAGGATTGATAATCTCTCAGCATTTTCCCAGATGTTTCTGCACATAGATTTTTACTCATGGGAATATATTTAGGGATGCCTCCCGGAAATCCTACCAGAGTTCGTTGTATTTTTTCTTCTTGTGAAGCATCCCGAAAACCAACGGCTTCAATAACTTCATCTGACATCAAACAGAGAATATACGTTTCATTTTCTATCGGATTTACTTCGTCTCCTGCGGCCCAATTTACCCACGCAAGAGATGCTTTATAAACATCCCATAAAATAGTCAAGGTTTTTTCGCCCCATTTACTGTATTTTTTCTGCATTTCTATGTTGAAATTCCTCATGGACAAGAGTCATACAGTTGGAACCTAATGTCACAAATAATGGCAATGAGCCTATATCCATTTTACCAGTAACAATTGCAGTTTGAAAAACCTGCTGAAATGTTTCTGGAACGATATTACATTTTGCCTTTACTGAATCAACTTCGGAATTTGCAAAAGTACTGATTGCAAGTAGCAGAATTGCAATAGATAGATTCATGAGTCTTTTCATTTTGATCTCCATTTTTTAGGTGAAATAGATATTTCCTTCGGCATCCGCTTTTTTTGTAATGCCGATAATGCATTCTACTAAAGCAATAATGCACGGAATCAATGTCCAGCAAAAAAGCAGATAAACAATTCCTTGGCCTACTTTCCCAGCATAAAATTTATGAACGCCGATGCCCCCTAGGAAAAAGGCGAATAGACAATAAGCCAGTTGGTTAACAGGTCGTCCTTTGGGCGGAAAAGCTGGCGATTTTCCATTCCTATATATAACGGTTTTATCGTCGGAAGTAAAAACTTCAACGATTTCTCCTACTACAGGCTTAAAATTCAATTCTGACAGAGGCACTTCAAGAAAAGAGCCGTCATCATTCCCAACAGTTACTACTTCATTTTTGATACGGATCACTTTGGACATGGTTTCTCCCAAACGAGGTTATTTTGCACCAATACAAATGTAAACAAAAAAAAACATTGTCAAGGGGGGGTGTAAATTTTTGGGTTTTTCAAAATATTCTTCCTTTCAGAAAATTACTGCCTTTCCGATGTAGAAAGGCAGTTCGGGCCTGTGTGAGAAGCCGATGCGAAATTCACCACGGAGTACAGCCTTAAAGTGATTGAAGTTTTTTGAAGTTCGGAGTCAACGCTTCACAGGCTTTGGGGTTAGGGCCGGATATTTCAGCATTGATTTGTATGCTATATTTATCTTTTATACTGGTTTTTATTGTCCAAATGGAACCTTTGGGGCACTTGTTGGAGACTCCCAGATCTTCCAACAAAATCGCTGTAAGAATTCCTTTTTGCGATGCGTCATATTGAAAGATTTTGGATTCGGGCGCTATGTAGCCGATTTCCTCTCCCGTCCCAATTTTTTCAGTCTCTGAAAAATAGGCTTCTTGTAACTTTACATAGGTTCCAGCAGCATGGCCGACTTCAGAAGCTTTGCTTTTTGCTTTCATAATGACGATTTCGCTATCTTCGCATCCCATTGCGAAAATGGAACACAGCAAAAGAAGGAAAAGAGTGGCAGGTGTTCTTTTTTTCATTTTTTATTCCTTTGAAAAAGAATGTGAATCTTTTTGCGGTACAAATGTAAACAAAAAAAACGTTGTCAAGTGGTTTTTGTAATTTTCTGATTTTTTGTTGTTTTTGTGCAAAAAATCATCGTCTTTTTTAGAAAGCGATTATCTGGGACGGCTTGCACGAATTGCTTCACTGCTATGGAACTCGGGGAGACTGAGTGTAGAAAAACGAGCTTTTCAAAATAGTGGATGCCCCATGGCGAGGATGGGGTGAAACGAGCAAGGAAACAATCTTTTCACTCAGACAAGATTATTTCATCGCTGATGAGACTTCTCCACAAAATCAATAAAACTTATTCCTTGTCCGGATTTTTCAGAAGGAAACTTTTATAGGGGACTTTTCCGCTTTCGATGTCGTTGTAGAGATTGTTTTTCCAAAGGATGAAGTCGATGCTGGCTTGGATTTTTTCCTGTTCCTTGCGGAGGTTTTCCAGTTTTTCGGCGAGGATTTTTCGATGTTCGGGAATGGATTTTCGGCCTTGCATGCACAAGTCTTTATAACGTTGCATTTCTTCGATGCTCATGCCGCAGCGGCGCAGACATTTCAGGCTTTCAATCCAGCCGATGTCGTTTTCGTCAAAGAGGCGGTAGTTGCCTTCGGAGCGTTTCAGGTTGGGAACCAGGCCTTTGTTGCAGTAGAATTTGAGAGTTTCATAGGGGAATCCGGTTCTTTTGCAGACTTCCCGCATGGAATACAATTTCTGTTCAGCATTTTTGGCATCGTTGCTGGGTTTGCTCATCATTTTCTCGGAGGGTTTATTTTGAACATTTCTAAAAATTTATTAAAAATCGGATGTTTTAGAATGGTTGTTGTTTGTCGTTATCTGTTTAAGCGAAGCAAAGGAAGAATATCAAAAATTTGTCATTTGAAGGATGTATATTTCTTCATAAAAATCAAAAGCAGGATATGCCTATGAGTGTTGTCGTTTTGAGATGGAATCCGGAAATTTCCAGTTTTCGTATGGAAAATTTTAAAAATGCTATGAAAGAAGCCCAGAATACGCAAAATTATATGCTGAACTGGAGTGTGTGGGAACACAAGAAGGTTCATTGCGGCGATCGTTTTTTTTTGCTTCGAGTCGGTTCGGGCAAGGCTGGTGTGGTTATGAGCGGAAAAATCGTCTCTGACCCTTATCGCAGCGAGGACTGGTCCGGTAAAGGGCGGGAAACCTACTATGTAAACATACAGCCCGATTTTCTGGTGGATACGGAACGGGGGAACTTCCTCAGCATTCGCGATCTTGAAAAGGCATTCCCTCGTTATGTATGGAAAGAAGGGCATTCGGGAATGGTCCTGAACGACACTCTCGGAACAAAGCTTGAGTGGATGTGGGTCGATTTCCTCTACAAAACATTCGGTATTAGCCGCAAGAAAAATTTCGCTTGCAATTTATGCGAAACAGACAGCGATAGCATTGCGAATAGATACCATTACGGTATAGTCCCTTCGCTTCAATTGGATTTGGCAAAAAGACGGGGAGCAGCTTGCGAAATTTGTGGCTACGATTACGAAAAGGTTTTTGAACTCGCCTCTTTGGATTGTTGCGGAGTTCAGAATATCTATTACTTTTTCCCGAACGAGCGTTCTTCCAAGTCGATTCGCTTAAACTTTCATTGCATCTGCGCTAATTGCAGGAATATATACAACGACTTGTGTTCCGATACCAATGATGGCAGATTACTTCCTTTTGAAAGTCTGGCAAAGTTGAAACGTAAGTCGAATGAGAATCGTCAAAAAGATCAGATCTTTTGGTGTTAGGGGAATCACTATCCATTTTCTTCAAAGTTCTCGACTTGTTCCATGACCTTGCGGAACAGCTCAGGGCTGTATTGTCGTGGGTAGCCATTTTTCACTAGGCAAATTTTGATTTCCAGCTTCAAATTGTTGCGGACATTCTGGTTGTTGAGATAATCGGCAAATGAGGATTTTGTATCGATGATTTCCTTGCATCAGTTGCATTAGCGATGAAAACTCACGTTTTGATTTGCAATAACGACTTCCCGCAGATTGCCACGTTGCTATCGCACCTCGCAATGACAGGGAGGGGTGGACCTTAATTAAGTCCAACTTTTTGTACGCACCTCCGGCTGCAAAAAAAACTTTTTACAAAAAAGTTTTCCTAAAATCGCCCGCTCGCGCGTTGTACATCATGGGCTTTCGTTTGGGGAAGTCCGCATTCCAACGAGGAAATCCATGAAAGAAAACAACGCAAACGCCCGCACCGGGCACGATTCCTATTTCCGCTCCGTCTTCAAGGCTCCGGAACGCGCCGCGGAACTCCTGAAGCTCGCCGCCAGGCACAACGAAAGCCTCGCCGAATTCCTGAAGACCGTGGACCTCTCGACCCTCACGGAAATCTCCGAATCCTTCAGCGACACGGAAAGCTTCGGCTATGCGGACCTGGCGTTCACCGTCAAGATTGCCGACGGCGAAAGAAATCGCGATTCCGAACAATTCGGAAAAGAACGCTCCGCCGACCTCCTTGTCGGCATCCTC
>NZ_FUWU01000061.1 GCF_900167415.1 Fibrobacter intestinalis
CCCATCTTTTCGTCGAACAATTTGGAAAACTCGGTCTCGAACTTGTTCCAGTCAATCTTGTTCGCGAGAACGTAGAGGGGGTGCTTGTGGTTCAACTGTTCCTCAAGGGAGCAGAAAAGGCTTGTCTGGGCGTGGGATTTTGGCGGTCTGTACATGAAAAAAATGCAAGGTTTTCAGTCATATTTTAGAAAACCTTGCAATAATTTCACAGGGTAGAAATCAGTTTTTCCCAATAGTTATGCGGGTTGGACGAGATTTTAAGGGAGGACTAAAAAATTAGTATCACTTACCGAATATGTACTGTGTTATACCAAAGCTCAAGATATAGCACTTTTTGGAGGAAATCCTGATAATTCAGAATCTCAGCCAATTGTAAAAAGAACGAATACAAGAAAAACATTGACTATTCCAGCGAACATTGTCAAAACTAAATTGAAAGATGGAATATATAAAGCAGGCGTATATGGAAAAGGTTCTTCCTCTTCAAATTTATTAGATGATGTTATCGTTAGAAATAATCTTATAACAAACGAATTTCAAATCGAAGCTCCTTTTACTTGGACGCAAAAAATGTTTGACGATGAATTAGAGAATGGAACAGAAATTCTAATAAATACGCTTAACTTTCAAATACGTGTAATTAGAAAAAATAATTCTTCAACAAAAGCACTGCCATCATTCATTGATGGAAGAGAATGTAGAGCAACCAATGAAGATGCGTATGAATTGCTGAGAAACATATTTAAGCAAGAAAGAGTTTTTGATTTTTCTAAACCTCATGAATTAGTTAAAAGATTTGTTGATGCAACAACGCATTTTGACAAATCCTCCATCATCCTCGATTCTTTCGCAGGCTCTGGCACCACGGCCCACGCCGTTTTGAACCTCAACAAACAGGATGGCGGGAGTCGCAAGTTTATCCTCGTCGAAATGGAAGATTACGCCGAAACCATTACCGCGGAACGGGTCCGCCGAGTGATAAAAGGATACGGCCCTTCGACAGGCTCAGGGACCGTTACTGAGGGCACCGGCGGTTCATTCTCCTATTACGAACTGGGCCCCGAACTTTTGAAGGATGGTTTTATCAACGAAAACGTTCCGGAGCAGACCATCCGCGAATACCTCTATTATACAGAAACAAACCATGCATTGCCTACTAAGAACAACGGTCATCCGGCTCATCTCGGGAACTTTGAAGGAGTCGCCTACTACTTTGTTTACAGCAAAGATAAAACGACCACGCTGGATTCAAAATTTCTGGCATCCATCTCGGAAAAATCCGAACGCTATGTCATTTATGCGGACAACTGCATTTTACCGCAAAAATTCCTCTTTGACCACGACATCACTTTCAAGAAGATTCCGCGTGACATCCGGAGGTTCTAATGATTCTAAAGTCCGAACAAATCGGAATGGGAACCGGTGTCCCGTCACACCGAGGAGTGAAAAGTTCATTCTTGTTATTGCGAGAAGTGAAGCGAAGAAGCAATCCTTGTATGCGTCCAGATTGCTTCACTACGTTCGCAATGACAGTAAATCAGACGGACGCAATGACGGGGAAGATGACGTTCGCAATGAACGGTGGAAACGAGGTTTCGCTATGACATTGTCGTCAGCCCGGGAAACGTGTCGGTCATTTGTCATTGCGAGAAGTGAAGCGAAGAAGCAATCCTTGTATGCGTCCAGATTGCTTCACTACGTTCGCAATGACAGTAAATCAGACGGACGCAATGACGGGGAAGATGACGTTCGCAATGAACGGTGGAAACGAGGTTTCGCCATGACATTGTCGTCAGCCCGGGAAACGTGTCGGTCATTTGTCATTGCGAGAAGTGAAGCGACGAAGCAATCTTTGTATGCGTCCAGATTGCTTCACTACGTTCGCAATGACGGGAAATCAGACGTTCGCAATGGCGGGGAAGATGACGGACACAATAACGGGAGAAGAGAATTCGTGATGAGAAAACTGACAACTTACAACTCTAATTCAACCGATTTCTTGAAAATGAATTTTTAGAGGTGGCCATAGGCATATTATGATTCTCAAACAATATCAGAAAGACATCATCGAAGATTTGACCCGCTATCTGGAAATTCTCCAAAAGACAAAGAACATTTCGGAGAGTTTCAATGAATTTTGGCGCTTGCATCCGAAAACTCCGCTCACTCCGTTCCCCGGCGAAATCGTAGAACCCTACAAGAACAATGTTGCAGGCGTTCCTCATGTGTGCCTGAAGGTCCCGACCGCTGGTGGAAAAACATTCATTGCCGCCAATGCGCTCCGACCGATTTTCTCGATATTCCCGCAAGACCACGCCAAAACAGTGGTATGGCTTGTTCCGTCCAATTCCATATTGGAACAGACCATTCGAAATTTTTTGAACACGGAGCATCCTTACCGAGAACAACTGAATGCTGATTTTGGGAATCGCGTGGAAGTTTACGACAAGATATCCCTTTTGCAGGGCGCGGGTTTCAACGCATCGTCCGTGAAAGAGAACTTGTCCCTTTGCATTTTGAGTTTCGATAGCTTGCGGAGCCGGAACAAGGATAACCGCAACGCATACAAGGAAAATGGCAACTTGCTTTCGTTTGCGGAATCGGGTGACGAAGAAATTTCCTTGATGAAGGTTTTCCAACACCTGAATCCCGTGATTGTTGTCGATGAAAGCCATAACGCGGAAAGTGATTTGAGCGTCGATATGCTTAAACAGCTAAATCCGAGCTTTATCTTGGATTTGACCGCAACACCGCGAAAGAACAGCAACATTATCAGTTTTACCAGCGCTTTTGAACTTAAAAAGGAAAGCATGGTCAAGTTGCCGGTGATTGTGTATAACCACCAGAGCAAAGACGAAGTGGTGAATTCTGCTTTGGAACTGCGGGCGAGGCTGGAACACGCCGCTATGGATGCTCAAAACCAAGGCGGCGCGCCGATTCGCCCTATAGTCCTTTTTCAGGCTGAACCCAAGACAAAAGAGGACAATGCCACATTTGACAAAATCAAAGCGATGCTACTGGAAAAGGGAATCAAGGAACATGAGATAAAGATTAAAACTGCCGACAGGAATGAGCTTTCGGGAACGGATTTGATGTCTCCCGATTGCGATGTCCGCTACATCATTACGGTGAATGCTTTGAAGGAAGGCTGGGATTGTCCTTACGCCTATATCTTAGCCTCCCTTGCCGACAAAAATTCCGCTGTCGATGTGGAACAGATTCTCGGGCGAGTTCTGCGCCTTCCTTATACCCGCAAAAATCCGAATCCCATGCTGAATATGAGTTATGTGCTTACGGCGTCCAACAAGTTTTTGGATACTGTCCAAAATGTAGTGAAAGGATTAAATCGCGCGGGTTTCAGCGGCAAGGATTATCGAATTTCTGAAAATCAAGTTGTAGATAATAATGTGTCTACTCAATCATCTGTTGATTTGTTATCGCCTATTTCGCCGAGTATGCCAGCTTCTGCGGCAAATGATGGAAGCGCTCAAACTGGATTTACTTGGAATCCAAGTACCGCCAATTCGGGTGAGACGAATGCTGTCAATTCGGAAACGCCAAGTATTGCTGTGCAAGATATTGAATGCTTGGCTCGCCAAGAAAACGAAACGATGGAAAAGCAAATTCAGGAAAGCAAGGCCTCTGGAATTTCCCCTACGCCTGCCGATTTGGAGAAACAAGTGAAAATTGCCCGCATCAAGGATTGCTTTGCCGAAAGCGCAAACAAAATACGCTTACCGCAATTCTACATGGATTTAGAAGGCGTTGAAAATGATTTGTTCGGCCTTTGCGAATTGCCTTTTGAAAAAGACATGCTTTTGGAAAAATTTCCACTTCGGACATGCGATACGTCTGTGTGTTTCGATAATGCGGATGCGGAAATATACAAGGTCGATTTAGACGAAAACTCCCAAGACAACACGCCTTCCTTTTGCAAAGTGGGTAAGGCTGCTCAATCTAGCCTTATCAAATGGATTCAGAGCATTGGGGATGTTGAAAGTAAACGGAAGCGTTGTGCCGAAATGCTTGTAGGACTCGTAGGGAGGATGTATCCCATTCCGGATCAAGAAATCAGGTTGTACATCGAACGGGTCTTGGAATCTTTTGATGATGCGGACTTCAATCAAATGCTGAATTATTCTATTCCTTATAGCAACAAAATCAAGGATGCCATTCAGCGACATGCCTGTGCTTATGTAGAAAACGAGTTCTGTCGTGAGCTCAATTCGGATAAAATCATTTTGAAACCCGCATATACGTTTGTTCCTCAAAAGGCGTATTCGACAAAGGGCAAGAGCATCGCTAAAAGTTTGTACGAACCCGAAGAAGATTTCAACGATTTCGAAGCGGAAGTCATTAACGATATTGCCAATTTGGATAATGTGGAATTTTGGACGCGTAACAAGGAACGTTCCGAATTTTGTATCAACGGCTTTATAAACCATTATCCCGATTTTATCATCAAAACGAAAAAGGGAAAAATAGTCTTGCTCGAAACCAAGGGCGACCATTTGGATGCCGCTAGTAAAATCAAATTGGGGAACCTTTGGCAAAATAAGGCCGGAAACGATTATCGTTACTGTTTAGTGTATAGGGATCGCCGCACCGAAGGGGCTTATACCAAGGAAGAATTCTTGAATCAAATGCGAAATTGGTAGGGGATGTTTTAAAAACACTTCGCACTAAAGATTCTAATTCCCAATTTTTTGCCCCTTCTGCGTTGCTTCCCGGGGAAAATTCTGAAGGGAAGAGAAAAAATTACCCTTTGACCTGATTTTTGACATCTTCTGACAAAACAGGTACTTATATTGCTAATATGAACACTGCACAAAACAACACTAATTATAGAAATCAGAGATGGAACTTTTGCGGCTTTGACGCTTTCCGGAATCGAATCATTTCCCAACTCGCTTTGCTCGGGACGGAACTTTCAGACGATGAAACGGACGTTTTGCTAGACTTTTACCGACAGGGAGAAAGCGAAACCTATGTTTTAGCGGCTTTGGGTTATTGAATTACGGGGTTTGTGCGCCCTTGCAGCGGTTTAGACGCCGTAGCAAGGGCTTGCTGTAGGACTTAAGGCTTTTGTAACAATGGCAACCGTTCAGCAACCCTGAATCAAAATTCTAAAGTAGGTTGGTTTGCCGTTTATCGCCAAATCTCGCTCGTCATCACCTTTGCGGAATTTGATGATTTTGAATTGGTCAGGATTGAATTTGTGTAAGAACGTAATAGGAACGCCCATAATTCCTTTATAATCCATGGGGATATCTTGGGTCTTATTTACATTGATTGCGTTGCAATTATCAAAACGGGGATAAGCGGTTTCGTTTCCGTGGTATTCCTTGGTTAGAGGAATGAATTCATGCCTTTGTGCGTTGTCAAGATTCGTGAGCCACATACAATTATTCGGAGAGACAATTCTTTCTCCAGACTCATTTATCTTGGTTTCCAAACCATAAAGTTCGTAATGCTTGGGTACTATAAATCCCGAAATGCCTCTTCCCATATTTACGCCCATCCAAATTTTATTTTCCTTGATGAGGGCGAAAACTTCTTTGTATGTAATGGCGTTAATGTTGCTTATTATCAGAAATTTCTTTTTGTATTTATCCAGCTGTGAAATGTATTCTCTGAACAATGAAAAAGGTGGATTCGTGACAACGATATCTGCTTCTTTCAGTAATTCAATGCTTTCTTTACTGCGGAAATCTCCATCACCTTTGAAAAAGGATACGTCCTTTAATGTCGGGAGCTTTTTTTCTTTTCCGGAATATTCATAGTAAAATGCAGACTCCGTCTTAGAAAATAAGCCTAAATCATTCTTTTTGTGACATGCGCAAATCAACTTTTTTAAGCTAAGTTGTTCAAAATGTTCTACAAAATATTTATAGAAATTGCTGATTCTTGCGTCATCACAATTACAAAAAACAGTTTTGTTCTTGAAATGATTCTGGTAATGTTGCAACTCTCTTTCGATATCCGAAAGTTGTGTGTAAAATTCATCCTTTTTGTTGGCTTTGGCGTTATCCAAAAGGGAATGATCTACCTTACGAACCATACGGATTGCCCTCATTGCGATTTTGTCAGTTGTTTAAACAAATCTCGTCCGAGCATTTGCAAGGATGTTTTAGCAACATCCATCATTACCTTAATCATATCCTTTATGCTCCACCGCCTTCCGTCGCCTTGGGTAAAAAGAGAGGCCGCATGAAGCATTACACTGGCATCGTCAATTTGGACAATCTTGTTTTTACATAGATTCTTGTTTATCGGCATTCCGTAGTTTGCTGCTGTTAATCGGTCGATTCTATTGATAGCACCTGAATTACATGCAAGAGAAACCTTTCTGCCATCGGGTCTTTCTACTACAACATCTTTTGTCAAAAAATTGGAACCTTCCAAGAAAAGAACATAAGGGAAATAGGATTCCTTTAGCATGAAGTTTGCAATTTCCGAAATATTTTTGTGGGCACGCTCGATTGCGTTCCCGGCATTCATAATGTCTTGATCGTTCTTGGTAACAACCAACTTTCCTTGCTTGATATTTTCGATGTCCTTCCCTTGGCGTTTGGCTTCAGAAACTAAAACAATACGCCAATTGCCGTTGTCGTCTTTAACTTCAATTATTCCGCCATCAGGTTTAATACTAGAATCTTCAACAAAAAGAGTCTGTCCTAATTCCGGGTCAATTTGACTCAAAGATTCATTTATTTCTTTCTTTGAAACACTCTTCCTATATCTAAATACCAGTTGAGGGTAATCTTTTTCTAAGAGCTCTTTGGCAAGAACGGAAAGATCCGACACGTCCATATCGTGATACTTTGCCTCGTCCCCAAAAATGCCTTTCGCACCCTTAGATTCCTTATGCTGGTTTGTCAAGCGCCTTGATTGATTCTTTTTTGCCATAGATTTGCTTGTTTTTCATAAATATACATTTTATTTTTGATGTCAAAATGACAAAAACGAACGTTTGCTATCATTGAAGGCGCATAAAAGTGCGTGTTCAAGGGAAAATTAAGATGGTGTATGATGCTGGGACAATCACCATTTTTGGGGAACTGCCCTCCCCCCAAAAAATGCCTGCGGGATGTATCTAAATGTTTCCAGGAAACGCATTTGTCATGAATGACTTTTCCTCTTTTCCCAAGGAATAGCTGGTTGCTTTTTGCTTCTCTAGGTATTATATTGAACCTTATGAAGTCTAGATTATTTCAAAAGTCCATTCAAATTTTTGCATTATTGTCGGCAAGTGCATTTTGGGTCTGTTGCAGCGACGACAATTCTAGCAATGCCAGCGACAACAATTATGTGGAATCCAGTTCTAGTGATTCTACGGGCATTGTGATTCCCGAATCCAGCTCCAGTGATGCAGAAATTGAAGTCCCTGAATCCTCGTCCAGCACCTCTTCTGCTGAAGACACGCTGTGGAATCAGGCAAAGCTGACTTGGTATGAATCCTATCCCGATCCTGACAGCGAAGAATGCATTGAATACAATGGCTGCACTTGGGCGGGCTGGTTTGCCGGACTTGAAGACCAGCAGACGGAAGAATGGGTCAGCGAGCACAATATTATTGCCGTGCACGAAAAAGACTGGGATACTTACAAGTTGAAAACTTTCCGTCTTCGCCGAAACGGTTATACAATCGATGCCGTCGTTTATGATATGTGTTCTGACAGTGACTGCGACGGTTGTTGCACTAAAAATGCTGGCTCGGTCGGCTTTTTAATTGATATTGAAAAATATACCCGGGCAAGATTCAACAATTACGGGTCTGGAACTGTTGAATGGACCTGTCTCGACTGCGATTAGCACTGGATTACAGCTTTTTCCATTCGACAAAACGCGGGCGTCCAAAAAAATCTTTTTCAACGCCTTTCCATTCAAGCCACGGATAATTCGGCGATTCCTGCTCCAAGATTTTTTCTTCTTCAGCTTCGGATCCGATTTCCATGAGAAGGATTCCGCCCGGTTTTAAATAATTTTCGCTTTGTTCCAAAATTTTGCGCACTAGCGTCAAACCGTCGGTTCCTCCGAAAAGGGCGAGGGCCGGATCGAAATCGCGTACTTCAGGCTGTAATTTTTCTTTTTCAGAATCGGGAATGTAGGGCGGATTGCTGACGATAGCGTCGAATTTTTTTCCTTTTGGCAGAGCCTCCAGCAGATTGCCTTGCAAAAATTGAACCTGGGCCTCGTTACTTTTTGCATTTTCTTGCGCCAAATCGAGGGCCTCTTGGGAAATGTCCGTCGCCGTTATTTGGGAACCGGCCAGTTCTTTTGCGATGGCAATGGCGATGGCTCCTGTTCCCGTCCCGATGTCCGCAATTTCGCAGGCTTCTTTTCCATGCAAACGCTCTAGAAGAATATCGATCAGGGATTCTGTCTCAGGGCGCGGAATAAGCGCTCTTCGGTCGCAGCGGATTTCGTGCCCGCGAAAACTGGTGCTGCCGACAATGTGTTGCAGCGGTTCCCGTTTGGCGCGCCGTGCGACCAGCGGTCTTAAAGCGTCTAGCTCGCGTGTGGACAGCGGACGGTCAAAATTCAAATAGAGGTCCATCCGTTTCATTTTGAGCCCGTGCGCTAAAATATATTGGGCATCCAAGCGCGGATCCGGAATGCCTTTGTGCTGAAAAAAAGCCGTCGTCTTATTTAAAATTTCAAGGACCGTATTCATGCGAATTTTCCCAGGACTTCTTGGGCGTGCGCCATTTGCAGTGCATCGACGATTTCTTGGATGTCGCCTGTCATTACGCTGTCAAGCCTATAGAGCGTCAGGTTTACGCGATGGTCGGTGACGCGATTTTGCGGAAAGTTGTATGTGCGAATTTTAGCGGAGCGGTCTCCGGTGCCGACCATGGCTTTGCGGCTGGCGGCTTCTGCCTGTTCCTTTTTGGCAATCACGGCGTCCAGGATTTTGGAACGCAGCATTTCCATAGCGTGTAAACGGTTTTGCAGCTGTGAACGTTCCGTTTGGCAGCTTACGACAACGCCTGTCGGAATGTGCGTTAGGCGAACCGCCGAATCGGTCTTGTTGATATACTGGCCGCCGGCGCCCGATGAACGGTAAGTGTCCATGTGAATGTCCGCTTCCCGAATTTCCACGTCCACTTCTTCGGCTTCGGGAAGAATGGCGACGGTTGCCGCCGACGTGTGAACGCGCCCTTGCGTTTCGGTATCGGGAACGCGCTGCACGCGGTGCACGCCGCTTTCAAATTTCAACGTGCCATAAACGCTGTCGCCTTCGATGAAAACTCGGATTTCCTTATAGCCGCCTACGGTTCCTTCCGAAGCTTCTTGCACGGTCATCTTCCAGCCCATGCGGTCGCAATAGCCCCGATACATGCGGAAAAGGTCGCCGGCAAAAAGGGCGGATTCGTCGCCACCGGTTCCTGCCCGGATTTCGAGAGTCGCATTGCGAAAATCCCAAGGTTCTTTGGGAACCATCAAAATCTGGAGCTCATTTTCCAATTCTTCCCGCCTTTTTTCCAATGGAGGGATTTCTTCTTTGGCGGCTTCTATCAATTCGGTATCATTTCCGCCGAGAACTTTTTTCCATTCGGCAAGGTCGTTCGTCAGTTGAATGTATTCGCGGGATTTCTGGCAGCTTTTTTCCAGACCCTTGTATTGCTTTTGCAATTTGGTGTATTGCTTCTGGTCGGCGATCACTTCGGGCAGAGCGAGCTCGGATTCCAATTCTTCGTATTTTTCGATAACTTTTTGTGCGGCGTCTAACATGGCCGTAAAAGGTAGAAAATAAGAATCCAAATTCAGGATAAAAAAGCAATATGTAATATCCCCGGAAAAACTTTCACATTAGTTTTGTAAAATATGGTTTTCATTCTGATTGTCGTCTTGCTGGTTCTCCTGGGCTTTTTGGTCTGGGGGTGGGACAGAGTGGACCTTCGGGATGCGCAGGGGCGTCTTTTGAATCGCAAAATCCAGCTGAAATCCGCCGACGAGGGAAGCTTAATCGGGCTTGCTTATGGAGTATATACCTTTGAAATCTGGCATCGGGGGATTTTGCAATGGAAGCCTCGGCTGGTGAAACGAATCATCGTGGAACACGATAAAATTACCGAAAACGAATGGCTCTATTTCGAGAAAATGCGGGAACTTTCTGCGGCTTCTCGTGAAGAATACCGTACAAGTCGGGAAATTTTTGAAGCTTGCCGCGGACAGTATTTTAAAATTCTGAACAAGGTCTGTCTTTTGCGCAACAGCTTGGACGATACGACGGTGGTGGAAACGCTGCTTTTGCATTCGACGGGGATTTATCTGTTTGAAAATGTGCCGCAAAAGGGTTGGATTTTTGGGGATGCAAAAGAGAAAAACTGGTCGGCGACAAAAATGAACGACGACAAAATGCACGGAAAACTTTTTGACAATCCTCTTTTGAGCATCGCTCGTAACGAGGCCGCCTTGCGGCGTCTTTTTGAAAGCTTCGATGGCCTGTCCCTTCACGTTTTTTCGTATGCTGTCTTTAATGATGGTGCGGTTTTAAAACAGATTCCGGACAATACCGTTTCGCAAAAAATCATTCTTCGTTCGCAACTGCGCGAGAGCCTCGTCCGAATGTTTCGTTTAGCTAATCCGGTTTATTCCGAATATGAAATTGACAAGCTCGAACGGGAGCTTGCCAATTATTCCAGCTGATATTTCGATTAGATTTTGAAATCCAGACCGACCGCTACGTTGTGGCTTGTGCGGTCATACGTTTTCTTGACTCCCGCTTCTTTTTTGGTGTATTCTTCGTAGAGTGTTTCCATATAGCCGACCTGAACTTGGAAGTGGGAATTGAAACGGAATGCGAGGCCCCCGCCAATAGACCAGGAATCGGTCACAAAGCTCAAGTCGCTGATGTAATCGTCTGAAATGCCGTAAAGGGTTCTTTGGACGCTCACGGAAAGGGTCAGCGGATGGATGACGTCCACTTCGACGCCCAATACAAATTCGTTCTCGTCGCCGTCCAAATCGTCTTGCTTGCCTTGCGGATAATCGGCAAAGGTGTCGAAATAGTGGTGGTAGCCAAAGCCCGTGCGCAACCAGTCCAGCCAGGCGTAGCTCACGCCGACAGAAAGAATCGCCGGAAGATCGTTGTCCGTCTTTTTTCCGTCTGCGAACATCGGCAAGAATTTTGCCACTCCCGCATCGATTTCATCGGTTTCGTTTTCGGTTTCGATAGAAGTATTGTGCTCGTATTTGATGCCAGCGGAAAATTTCTTGTGATGGAAAGCGAGGCTTGCAATCGGCGTGATTCCCCAGCCGGTCTGTTCGCAAGACAAGAGATTTTTGGTGAGCATCTTGTTGAGGATTTCGTTATCCACACGGGATTTCATGGAACCTTCGTAAGAGTTGTACGCGTAGTTGATGCGCATGCCCAAGAATGCCGAGAACATGTCGTGGAAACGGTAGCTTGCGCCGAGTTGCCAGGCGAAAACGTACTGCTTGCCCGTGAATTTGGCGTCGTAAAGATCGGAGGCAGTCATACCGCTTGCTTTCATCAACTGGGAAAGCTGTTCGTTTTGAGCGGCCTGCGCCTGGATCGTTCCCGAAATAAATTGGTCGATCATAGGAAGGCCATCGTCAAATTTGGCTTCGCCGCCACCGCCGATAATATAAAATCCGCCGGAGAGCGCAAATTGTTTGTGGTGCCAGTTCACAAGGAAGCTAGGCATAAAGGGCACAAAGGATTCGCCTTCGTAATCTCCCAGCGCATCGGTTTCGATTTCGCGGGTCTGCCAGACGGTTTGGCTGTGCGCAGAAACGTAAAGTCCGTCGTCGGCAAAAGCGGTTCCCGCCGGGTTGTAGTAAACCGCCGAATTAGTTAAAGAAGCGTCTTGTGCAAAATTGCGGACAAAGTCTGCGGACTGGTTTGTGTTGTGCATGATGCCGCCAGCAAAAGCGGCTACCGAAAAGAAGGGAAATATTTTTGTGATATGCATAAATTAACCAAAGTTGAAACCGCCGATAAACTAGTTAAAGCTTTTTCATTTTTAAAGGATGTTCTCCAGTCGCAAGTAATTTTTTACATATAAATGAAACACGATTCATCTATAAATGAATTGTAATTTAAAAGATTGGCTATTGAACGTTTTATCAAGAATTTGTTGAATGAAAATATAACAGCGATGCTGGAATTTTGCGGAAAAATTTTTGCGCTTTTAAAAATTGCCTAGTTAAAATAGAGGCGATTGCTTTGGGCGTGCCAGCCAGCGGCTGTCGGCGTGCTTCAGGCTACAGCTTCGCAAGGCACAAAGGATCGCCTTGCTTTTGCACACCTTTCGGTAGCCTTCGGTCGGTGCTACGCACTTTCGCAGAATCTGCGAAACCTTTCGCGTGCCTCACGCTGTTTTTAAAAAGGGGAATTTTCCCCGCTAGCCACTGGCCTCTAATCACTTGTTTCCCGGATTTTCTTCTATTTTTATATTTTTTAAAACCGATACATTTTCGTTGTTTTAGCATTGGAAAGGCCATTTATGGAAAACATCGTCGAATTGGATCAGGCAGCCAAAGCGGAACTTGCACAACTCGCCCAGCTTCCTGAAGTGACCGTGAAAGAAAAGAGAACCATCACTCCGCAAGAAGCTGCGGAATTGGATCCGATTTCCCGTCGAACTTCCATGGACGAATCTTCGTTGGGCTTTACCGAAGCGCAGGCTCGCTTGGAAGCCAGTCGCTGTTTAAAATGCAAAAAACCGGCTTGCACACCGGCTTGCCCGATTGGAATGCCTATCCCAGAATATCTGGAGCGAGTTGCTGCTGGCGATTTTCAGGGAGCCATCGATATTATCCGCCAGACATCGCTCATCCCGTCGATTTGCAGCCGCGTTTGCCCGCATGAACGCCAGTGCCAATCCAGTTGCACTTTAGGAAAGCTCTTGAAAGATCCCGCAAAGGGCGTGCATCTTGGGAATATGGAACGTTTTTGTGCGGATTATGAACGCGAACATTTGGGCGGTAAAAAGCCGATCCCTGTCGGAGAGAGCACTGGGAAAAAAATTGCGATAGTCGGTTCGGGCCCTGCGGGAATTGGTGCGGCAATCGATTTGCGCGCTTACGGGCATCATGTGGAAATTTTTGAAGAATACGATTTGTTGGGCGGCGTTCTTCGTTATGGCATTCCGGAATTTCGTCTTCCGAAAAAAATTCTGGATTATGAAATCGCGACATTGCGGCAGATGGGCGTGGTCTGCCACACGAAAGTTCATGTAGGCAAGGATGTTTCCATCGATGAACTTTTGCTGCAAGGCTTCGATGCGGTTTTCGTCGCAAACGGGGCGAGCGTTCCATCGGTTCCTAAAATTCCGGGAATGGATTTGAAGGGAGTGTTCAATGCCAAGGATTATTTGGAAAAAGCGAATCGTGGAGTCGCTCTGGATTCCGGCAAGAATGTGATTGTTGTTGGCGGAGGCAATGTAGCGATGGACGCTTCCCGTATGGCTTATCGCTTGGGCGCAGAAACGGTCCGTTTGGTTTACCGTCGCACCCGAAACGAAATGCCCGCCTGTCGTGCAGAAATTCTCGACGCGACAAGTGAAGGCGTGCAAATTGTGGAACTTCGCAATCCCTGTGAATTGCTTGCCGATGAAAATGGACGGGTGAAAGCTGCCAAGCTGGATGTGTTTACTCTGGGCGAACCGGATGAAAAAGGTAGGCCGACTCCGGTCAAAGTGGAAGGCGCATCGGAGGTAATCGATTGCGACACGGTCGTGATGGCGATCGGCAGCAAGACGGCTCCAGATGTGTTGGAATCCGCCAGCGACGATGCCAAAAAGAAGGTCTATGTCGGCGGCGATGCTTTGTATGGACCCAAAACGGTCGTGCTTGCCATTCGCACGGGGCGTGAAACCGCTGCGAAAATTCATCAGGATTTGATGGGCTGAATTTTAGCGAGTTGCAAGGAGTAACGGCAGCCAGCCGTTTTGCTTTTTTTCAAATAGGGTTCGCCGATGTAGAAGAATGGGTGTTTATCACCCAGAATTCGGTGTCGCTGCCAATGCGCACGGGCGGTCCCCAAGAGTCTAAACCGGAAGAAACGAGCCATAAAACGCCGTCGAGTTTTTTGACTCCGTAAGCGTGTTCCCAAATCCAATGGATGATTGTTGTCGCCGGGAAAAATTGCCCATGATGAGTATGTCCTGAAAGAGCCAAATCCGGAAGTGCGCCGGAGTAATTCTCTTCGATTCCTCGCGGTTGGTGGTCGAGCAAAATCCAGGGAAGGCTTGTATCGGTGGGGAGCATCTCGGCCAGATTTTTCCGAGGAACGTCTTTCGCTCTTGCCATTTGAAAATCCGTTCGTCCGGTGATGCACGCGAGGGGAGTGCAGACTGTTTCATCGTTCAGAACCGTCATGCCGACTTTTTGCATCCATTGCACGGGCCTGGAACCGGACCTTTCCATAAAGGCTTCGTGATTTCCCACAACGGCGAATGCGCCTGCTTTGGCAGCGGAAGTGAGTCTGCGGAACAGAGAATCGTAACCGGCTGCATCCATCGCCGAATCGGAAATGTCCGCCAGATCGCCGCCGAAAAAAATAAAGTCGGGCTGAATCGAATCCGCTTGCGCAATAAATTTTTCCAGCTTCTCTTTTTTAAAAAGGGGATCCAGATGGATGTCGCTGAAAAACAGGGCGGTAAAAGGTTTCTTTTGATTGTGCAAATGCAGCTCTTGAATTTTATAGTGCAAATTGTTTTGCGAACCGAAGACAAGCATCGCCGCCGCTATGCACAGGCTTGCGCCCAGAATGATTCGGCTCCCCAAAAGAACTGCTTTCCCATTCGATTGAGGTTGTGAATGCCGAAGCACGGCAAAGCCTTTCTTCAAAAGGAGAAAGATGTTCCACAAAAGATAAAGCAGAATCGCCTGGCTCGCCCAGACTATAAAGAACGCTTGCCCGGCGCACGCCCACGCTTGTTCTCGCAAAAGGAAACTTCCTAATGTGGCAATCAGCAAAATGCCGGCGATAAGGCTTCCATAAACATTCGGGGAAATTTTTCGAATGTTCCAGAATAGAAATGCCGCCATGAAAAAGAAGAACAAGAGAAAAATCATGGCCACAATTTACAAATTCCTTTTGTCCGGAAAAATTTTTGAAAAATCAAATCGCTTGAAATAATTCTTGCTCGGAAATTCCAAAATGCCGCTTTAATGAACTGTCGATGCCAAGTTCGCGAATATCCTGAAGGCAATCGCGAAAAGCCCGAAATGGTTCTGCGGAATACGAAAGCAAACGCTGCACCATTTTTTCAGAATACCAGTAAAGAAGTTCCGCTTTTTCCGTGCGGGATTCTTGAATGAACGGCGTTTGCAATTCTTTGAGAGTTGGCGTTTTTCCGGCGGGACGCGGCTTTCCGGTTTTAGAACCGTCTATCACTTGGGCGATTCCCTCGTTCATCCAAATGGGAATGTTAGAAGTGGTCATCGCGCGGACAAAAGCGTGGGTGAGTTCATGAAAAAGAATGGGACGATACACTTCGCGGCTTTGCATGAGCCCGACGGGAATCCGCAATTTGCCGTCAAAAACAGCTCCGACCCAATCGGGACGCGGGCCGATTCCCTGATACTCCGAACTTTTGTACAAGACGATGTGGATTTTATCTTCGGGATAAAAATGGAAAAGCCCGCCGAGAGAATCGTAGGCGACTTCCAAAACGGAAAGCGCTTCCATCACGTCCATTCGCGTCGGGTTCCCTTCAAACTCCAAACGGAAATGCCCTGAATTTTCGATGCCCAGTTCCTGTTTTTCGCGAATCAGCTGTTTCGATTTTTGCAAAAGATATTGCAAATCCGCATGTTCAAATTGCAAGCCTTCGATGTAGCGAATGCACTCCTCGTAGCGTTCCTCTTCAAATAAAATTCCCGCCAAATGCAGCTGGAGATTTTGATTTTCTGGAGAATCGAGCAGCAGACTTCGGATGTTGTTCTCTGCGCATTTCCATTGCTTGGCATCCATGCACTCTTGCGCTTCTTTAACACGTTGATTGTGAAACTCCGTTTTTTGGTTTTCATCGTGGATTTTTTTGAAGTTGAAAGCTATGGATAACAGCAAAAAGAAACTGAATGCAATTAGAAAGATTTTTTTCATCGTCGTCTATTTTAAAAAGATGTTCGCTTTGCAATTCCAGCTGTCGGAATGTTCCGAGAGAAGTAATTTTCCGTTTTCGCAAATCACCAAAAAACAGTCTTCTTCGACGACGCCAAAATCGGAACCGCCGTTGTAAACATGGGATACTCCGAAAAATTCTTGGTCCCGACAAATCATGGATTTACATTGGTGCATTCGGGAAAGTTCACGGCATTTTTCTACAAGAATTTCGTCGGGCGCGTTGTCGATGGCTAACGACGTTACGGAATCGCCGGAAAGGATTCGGCATATTATATGGACTTCTTCTTGCAGCATTGTGGGACTAATATAAAATTTATGGGGAATGGATTGTGGGCGTTTGTTGGCGAAGAACTCGTCACGATTCCCCTTTCCTTGTCTCCCCGAATTTGGGGCTTATAATAAAAATTTTTCGTTGTTACTTCGGGAAGGGGGTGATGCGGCAAACCTTGTTTGCGTAAAAGATTGAGGCAGAGTCTTGGTGTCAATAGGAAGTGTAAAAGAGATGGGTTGGACTAGAATTTTAAGGATAGACTGCTTAATTTCTTATTCCATAAACTTCAATGTATCTGGCTATTTCAACACTTTTCTAAAAACATCTTCTAGTCGAATTCGTTTCATCGCATCGATTAGTATTGTTTTCTGAATAGAGCCATTAAGATAACTCGTCCATACAAATGATGGCTTTAGAAAAACAAGATATATTGGGACAAGTTGCTCCACGCCCCATTTCAACATTGTAACAAATCCACGTATGATAATATCTCTTTTTATGGCATCATCTTCATTGGCAATAGGAAATAAGAACGCATTGAAAACACTTTCACAGTTTTCTCTTCGAAGATAATTCATAAATGATTCATGATAGACAAATTGTTTCACAACATCTTGAACACCAGGAATTCCCATGCCGGAAGAAAGGTTTTCTGCCTTAATTAGATAGTATTTCGCATCAAGAATACAGAAAACTTTCTCATAATCATTATCATATTCAATGTTACATTCTGTTATAATATCGGGAATTAATGATTTAGAGGCCTCGTATCTAACACCATTCAAATACCATTGGGGTTTTGCAATTTCCGATTCAACTTGATCATGAATGTTCCCGAATATCTGTCCGCAAGCTTTTTCCCAAACAAGATTCATACAGTTCGTACCATAGAAACTGATGCTATTTTGGCTGTCGTTAGATTTTGTTTCAGAAATATAGGTGTAGAGCGTTTTTAGTAGATTCTGTTTTCGCGTAATAAACTGATTCTTTATTTCCCTTTCTAGTCGGTATTTTATATAATCGGTATCGCCAAAGTCTTCGATATTTTGCTCCGATAATTCGGCTTCTTGAAGATCAAATAAATCTAGTGCTTCGCAATTTTTCAACATCCTTGAACATTCGGAGACTATAGCTGAATGTAATCGACGAATATAATCTTGATCGTTGTCTGTTTGGTCAGTCGTAAAATAATCTAGGTAATAGGGCGTATTCTTTTTTATAATGGCAAATGTTTCGTTTATCGTTTTGTCCCAGAGTATTTCGCCGCTCCCGTTTTGCTCCAGAACTTCTACTTGATTGGAATATAAGCCGTTATCAAAATATTCGTGAAGTATATGGAGCGCAATCGCAAGCCTGTTAAAAACCTTAATTTCCGCTTCTCCGTTATATAGTCATCCCTTAAAAAGTCACTTTGCGAACGCAAGATAAGGACGTTCGCATTTTTTGTTCATTCCGTTCCACAGAAGGCAAAAACAGTATAGCCATTCCAACAGAACAAAAAAGCGCCTCATAGCCCTCTTGAAGTTGAACGCCGCCGCAGCAAGCTTTGCATTGAGCATGTCGCCAAAGATTCCCTTGTAGAAGTTGCGACCCATGCGGTGGTCGCTCTTCAAGTGACCATTGATTGGTTCGATGCCAGCCCTCTTGCAAAAAAGCTTGTGAGCCTTTTTCTTCTGGTAGTAAGTCGCGTTTTTCTTCGGGACGTCCGGT
>NZ_FUWU01000069.1 GCF_900167415.1 Fibrobacter intestinalis
CCTTGCAATATTTTCACAGGGTAGAAATCAGTTTTTCCCAATAGTTATGCGGGCTGGGCGGGATTTTAAGGGACGACTAAATAAGAACGGTTGTTGGCGACTTAAAAAATGCTTCGCGTTTCCATGGAAAATGGATAGGCACTAGCCGCTAATCGCTACAAGGAAAATTTCGGCATATACAGGACATTCGTCATGCAAGGAGGCCATTCTTCGTGATAATGCGTCACCATAATGAGGGTAGTTGCTTGAGAAAGGAATTGCAGCAAGTCAAAAAGGCGACTTCGAAATTCATTTTCCATCCCTTGCGTCGGTTCGTCCAAAATTAAAACTTTGGGCGGGCGAATGGCGGCGCGAGCGATGAGAATCAGTCGGCGTTCCGTGGCCGAAAGCGTTTGAAATGGACGCTCTGCATTTGGAAAACCCAGTTCTTGAAGCCATTTTTTTGCTTTGGCTTTTTCTTCCCACGATGGCGGTGAAAATAAGCCGAGCCCTGTTGTAAATCCCGTACAAAGAACTTCTTCAATACTCAGCTTTTCTCTGTATTGCGTGGCTAGTTCAGGCGAAAAAAATCCGATTTGAGCTTTGTGTTCCCAAATGTTTAATCCGTGTCCCGGCTTCTTTCCGAACAAAGTAATATCGTTGGAATACATTTGCGGATGGTCGGCGGAAAGAAGTGCCAGCAACGTACTTTTGCCCGCTCCGTTTTGCCCCATGACAACCCAGTGCTCTCCTTTTTTTACTTGCCAAGAGAGGTCTTTGATCACTTGTGTGGAGCCGTATTCAATATGTACATGATTCAAATCAAAAAGGGTTTCTCCGGAAATCTCGGGTTTGCGCAATTCCTGAATTTCATAGTGGGTCGGTTCCGGCTTGCTTTTGCTTTCTTGGGCGATTTCCGTTGGCAGCTCTCCGTCGTATTCGTGAAATTCGCCATTTTCATAGACAAATGCGGGAATTTTCGGAAGCAACTCTTCGGGACGTTGCAAGCTGACCGCCAATTTTACATCGGCTTCCGTCATTTTTAAAATCGCTTGAGCAAGGCGTTTTCTGTATTCGGGGTCCAAACCGCCAAACGGATCGTCCAGCAATATGTAATCGGGCGATTCCATCCATAGGCGCGCCAAAAGAATTCGACGCAATTCTCCATTGGAAAGGCTTAGCAGTTTTACGCGCAGAACCGTATCGGGAAGCCCGGCCATTTGCAAAGCTTCTTCTAGTTTGTCTGGATTGGTTGCTGCAAACGGTTCATCTTCAACGTAGCGATCTGTTTGCAGAAAAAATTTGGGCTTTAAAAGCAAATCGCGGACCCGCGGGGCATCGTCATCGCGAAGGCTGATGAATCGTCCTTGCCAGAACGGAGTTAAAGCCCGTTGGATGCGACGTTGGATTTCTGTAGAAGAAAGCGCGACGTTCAAATGTGTTTGTGCAAATTCTCGTAAAAGATGCGATTTCCCGCTGCCCACGGAACCTATCATTTGAATTTTGGAATGCGTTTCAAATAGAGAATCCAATGTCTTGTATTGCATGGCTCAAAGATAGCTTTTTTGTATCTTTTAGTTGTTATGAGAAACTTATTGTTTTTACTTCTTTCGGTTGTCGCATTGGCGTCGGCTCGAATGACTTTGAATTACAGCACGGATCGAATTGAATCGGGAATGGCTTTTGAATTGCGTCTAGATGTTCCCATCCGCGAATTGGCTGAATCTCGGGATGTTCCGAATTTTACTCCGCAAAATGGTTTTGTCTATCGGGGAATGGATTCGACAGATACCCGTGTAGAAGATTTTTTTGGCAGGGGCTATGCCGTTCGTCGTTACAATTTTAAATTGACCGCTCCCAAAAAAACGGGAAGAGTTGTCGCTGGTATTTTAACTTGGAAAATTCAGGGTGAGGAATACGAAATTGCACGTCCGGCAATTGAAGTGCAAAGGTCTTATGATGCCGCCGCTGTTGAAGTTTCTCTTTCGCCCAGCAAGCGTTCCGTTTATGAAGGGGAGCAGCTTTCCGTAACCCTTTCCATTCACACGTTTGAACATTTCCAAGGGAATTTGGTGGCGACCAATATGGATTTGGGAAATGATTTTATCGCGCATCGTTCCGATCTTTCCGATTTAAAGCTTTCTCCGATTCCGGATGCGCCTATGGAAACTCGCGGCAGCGCGAAATTCGCTTGGCTTTCTTCGGTCAAGACGGGTAAAGTTTCGATTCCGCCTTTCAAATTCAAATACATGAAAGTCGGCGCCCCGAAAATTGTCGAAAAGAACCAGAGCCATGGCGGTTTTTCGATGAGCTTCAAAAGCGTCCAGCAAGAACCCGAAGAGGCCGAGACGCAGACGGCTCCTCTGGAAATTTCAGTGCTTCCGTTGCCCGCGCAGAACAAGCCTGTCGATTTTTCGGGAATGGTCGGCTCTTACCATTTCAAGGCTTCGTTCGATAAGGATTCTTTGGTTTTAGGCGATGCGCTCACTCTGTCCATCCAAATTTCTGGAGACGGCAAGCCGGGAACAATTACGGATCCCGTTCTGCCGAATTTTTCGGAATTCCGTTCGGTACCGCCGGAAACGGACATCAAGAAAAAAATCAGCGGGGGAAAAGTCATTACGACAAAAAATATTCGGATTTTCCTGTATCCCAAAAAGAAAGGCGAGTTTGAAATCCCCGCGATTACATACAATTGGTTCAATCCGGCAAAACGCCGCTATGAAAGCCAGTCGGAAGGCCCCTGGAAAATCAAAGTGGAAAAGGGAAATTCTTTGGCGACGGTTGGAGAAATGAATTCGCCTATTGGCAATGCGCCGGTCGTAAAAGAAGAAATCGAATCTTTGGGTCGGGATATCCGTTACATGCATCAGATTCAATCTGTTTCTATGCAGACGCTTCCGCTGTATAAATCGATTCTGTTTTGGGTTTTGCTCGGGCTTCCTATTCCGCTGTATTTTATCTTCTGCATCTTTGTTCGATTGCATCGCAAACGGGCGGGCAATTCGGCTTTAATGCGCAAAGCGAAGGCCAACAAGAATTTGAAACGTTACGTGTCTCAGGCGAAAGCCGCATTGGAAAAGTCCGATGGCAGGGAATTTTACGCCGCTCTGGAAAATGGGCTTGTCGGGTATCTTTCGGATCTTTCCAACCGGGAATTTCGGGGAATGACCAAAGAATCCGTGAAACAAAATTTGACGGAATTGGGCGTGTCGGAAGAGAATGTGCAAAAGGTTCTCGAGTGGCAGGAAAAATGCGCTTTTGCGCGATTTGCCCCCGTGTCTGGAACCTCGGAAGAAAGAAAGGCGTCTCTTTCGGAATTCGAATCGCTGTGTGATACTCTGGAGGTTTTAAAATGAAAAAAGTGTGTTTTCTTTTGGCGCTGATTTTGGCCTCTGCATTTGCTGACGAAAATTGCAAAACCCTTTATACGGGAGCCGCCGCTTATCAAGCGGGCGATTTTGCGTCCTCGGTGGAAGCTTGGCAAAATTGTGTGGATGGCGGGTTTCAAAACGCGGATTTGTATTACAATTTGGGAAATGCCTATTTTCGGGAAAAACGAATCGGATTTGCCATTTTGAATTATGAAAAAGCGTTGTTGTTGAATCCGACGGATGCGGACATTCAATACAACTTGAATCTCGCCAAAAGCATGACGAAAGACAAGGTGGACGATTCCTCGATCGAAGAAAATCCGATTTTGTCTTTTTTGTTTCAAACGCATCACTTTTTCACGTTACGGCAGCAGTTGATGTTCATTCTCGGATTGGTCTGGTTCATTCTCGCGCTTTGCGTGGGACGAATTTTGGTTGCCAATCCCAAAACGAAGATGGTGCTGGCGTTTGCGGTGTTGCCTGTCGCCATTTTACTTGGCATTTTAGGGTGCAGTGCCGGTTATAAAATCTATCGGGAGAATACTTATTTTCTTGGGGTTGTCGTTGCTGAATCGGCGGATATTACTAGCGGCCCAAACGATAAAGACCAGACTTTGAACATGCTTTCCGAAGGGACGGAAGTTGAAGTTCTTCAAGTGAAAGATGGCTGGGTTCATGTGCGCTTGGGAGAAAAAGTCAATGGCTTCGCTAAAATCAGTGAAATCGGAATTGTAAAATAGGGAGACTTTTAGAAGTCTTCGGTAAAAAATGGAATGAAATCGAGGATGCGTTATCCCTGATTTGCTCGTAATCGTTTCACGCAAGTTAGTGATCAGTGAATAGTGGTCAGTGATTAGCGGCGAGTGCCCTTCGACAGGCTCAGGGAGCGATTGTCGAAGTACGGTTGGTGAGCTTGCCGAACTATGGTTAGAGGGTAGTTAGGAGCATTGGAGAAATGGTTGCCTCTTACGGGTTTCTTGAAACTTGGAATCTTCGATTCCGTAGTTGATTTTTCGTATCCTTTTTTAATCGGCGTTTTATCGACTCTTTTCAAAAGGCGTCTTTTTTTGGCCATCGATTTTCTATTTTTAATGCAAAGACTATCTCTTAAAACAGCTTTGTCGAACTAATCGATGGGCGGCAGGAACGAAGAGTGGGCAATGCTGGAGGCATTGGCCACTTTGAAAGGCTGGATTTTTAGAGGTGGCCTAAAGTAGGTATTCCGTGCTTAACGAAGAACAAATTTTACAAGCTTTATCCGTTGTTCGCGATCCGGACTTGAAAAAGAATATCGTGGAACTCGGCTTTGTCCGCAATGTGAAAATTTCTGACGCAGGCGATGTCTCGCTGGATTTGCAACTGACAACTCCGGCTTGCCCGATTCGGGATCGTTTTAAAACCCAATGCGAACAGATTTTGCGGGATATTGGAGCGCGCTCTGCGGACGTAACCCTTACTGCGAATGGGCGTGTTGTGGATTCGGCGACGGCGGCACCCAGCGACAACGCTCTTCTCAAGGATGTGAAGCGCATTGTTGGCGTGGCTAGCGGTAAAGGCGGCGTTGGAAAATCCACTGTCACCGCAAATTTGGCGATGGCTCTCAGCTTGGCGGGCGCCAAAGTGGGAATTCTGGATGCGGATATTTATGGGCCTTCGATGAGCATTATGTTTGGCGTGGATGCGCTTCCGGAAATTTTTGATGACCGAACCATTGCTCCTGTAGAAACCAAAGGCGGCATTTCATTGATTTCCATGGCGATGTTTGCGGAATCGGACAAGGCGACGATTTGGCGGGGACCCATGGCTAGTCAGATGATTCAGAATTTTTTGCATCGAGTTCGCTGGGGAGAACTGGACTATCTGCTGATAGACTTTCCGCCCGGAACAGGCGATATTCAATTGACTTTGACTCAGCAGTGTCCGCTTACTTGTGCCGTTGTCGTGACGACGCCGCAGGAAGTGGCTCTAGCAGATTGCCGGAAAGGGCTTGCCCTGTTTGATAGCGTGGGAGTTCCGTCGGCGGGCATTATTGAAAATATGAGTTACTTTATATGCGATGGCTGCGGAAAACAGCACGACATTTTCCGGTCTGGTGGCGGCGAACGCATTTCCAAGGCCCTCGGAGTTCCGATGCTGGGTAAAGTTCCGCTTGAACCTTCCGTTGCCGATTGTGGCGATTTGGGAACTCCAGTGGTTTTGCGCTACCCGAATAGCGCAAGCGGGCAAGCCTTTACAGAGATTGCGGGGAAAACCATTCAGGCGATTGCACAGTTGGAACATTCGACTGGAAAGGTCCTGCATAATTTCAACTTGCGTTGGGACGAAATCCCCTTGGAGTCGTGATGATACAGCCTTTAAAAATTTTTCGCACCCCAAATGGGGAACTCGGCATTGAATTTGATGACGAGTCCAAAGCGGTATTTCGTTTGCGGGATTTGCGTTTAGCGTGTCCGTGTGCCCTTTGCGTCGATGAAAATACCGGAGAAAAATTATTGGACCCGAAAACCGTTCCAGAAGATATAGGCATTGAAAGCGTTCGTTCCATCGGGCGTTATGCGCTTGGAATCTTGTGGAATGATGGGCATCGAACGGGAATTTACCCTTATGATTTTTTAAAGCGTTTGACGAAAACGCCGTAAAAAACCATATTTGATGCGTAAAACTATTTGGCGTAGGTCGTTCCAATATGAGTGATTTTAACGAATCGTTGTATTTTCGTGATTTGAACCGGTTTCCCACATTGAAACCGGAGGAAGAAGCGACGCTTATCGCCATTATCAAGAATGGAGAGTCCGACGAAATTCGCGAACGCGCTTTGCAGCATTTGATCCGCGGGAATCTCCGTTTTGTTGTCAGCGTTGCGCGCAAATACCAAGGCCGTGGACTTTCCCTGCTGGATTTGATCAACGAAGGCAACTTGGGACTTTTTAAAGCGGCAAAACGTTTTGACAGCTCTAAAGACGTCAAATTTATCAGCTATGCTGTCTGGTGGATTCGACAGTCCATCCAAAAAGCTTTGTTTGAACAAGTTGGCCCGGTTCGTATTCCGCCAAATAAATTGACGATGGTGAACCGCTTCAAGCGGGCTTTGGTGCAGAACGGCGGCGATTACGAACGTACCATGGCGATGCCTGAATTTGCCGGTTCGGAACAGGATATTGTCGAAGTCATGGAAAAAATCATTGATATTTCCATTGACGCACCTATCAACGACGACAGCGCTTCGGGGGATTCGGTCAGTTCTCTGCTGGACATTTTGGGAACCGACGGCAATCAAGAATCCGAAATGGAAAAAAAGGAGCGCAAAGCTCTTATTGAAGAAACTCTAAAGTCCTTGAGCCATCGAGAAGAAGAAATTTTACGGATGTTCTACGGACTGGATGCCGTGGAAGATACGACTCTCAAAGATATCGGCGAAGATTTGAAATTGAGTCGCGAGCGGGTTCGGCAGATAAAGAATAAAACCCTCCGCAAATTGCAAAAGAATAAAGAAAAACGTGACCGCTTGAGCGACTTTCTGGAAGGCTGATGTTCGTTTCCAAAGCAAAAGCGCGACGGGCGGCTGTATTTTTTTTGACTCTTCTCGGCGGTGCATTCCTGGCACTTTTGGCCCATACCATCTATTTGAAAGTCGGTCCTCGGTGCGTAGAAGTGGTGACGGTTCCTTTTGGACTCCCGGGGGGAACTCGCCTTCTTTGGGGCGACACTCCGGATTCCCTTGCCGGCATGGAAATGATGCCTTTGACGACGCAACAGGAACTGCGTCGAGCCGCCGATTTGCAAAAAAGCGGAAGGTATGAAGATGCCGCAGAAGTTTATGAAGCGATTGCCCTGCAATATCCGGGAGCTTTTGTTGCCGAATGGGGAGTGGTTAATTCTCTTCTGTCGTTAAACGAGGATTCGCTGCAACCGATATGGCGTTCCCAGTTGGATGTCATGGAAAAGACTTTGCGGCGTCGCTATCCGGAATCATCGGTTTCCTTTTACATGGATGCGCGTTTAGCGGACAAGGCGAACAGTTCAAGTACCGCTTTGGAACTTGCGCGTGTGGCGACTCAAAAAGCGCCCGCCTTTGCCGAAGCTCGCCTTTTATATGCGGATTTGCTTTTTAAGTCCGGTCGGTATGCGGAAAGTGCGCAGGAGGCTCGAACGGCGATCAGCCTTTGGAAAGGGGACGATTCCCGGGCCTATTTTCGATTGGCGCAAGTTTATCACGACGAAGGGCGTTTGGACAGTTGCGAATTGATTGTGGAATATGCCCTTTCTCAATTCCCTGTGGATGTGGACTTGCTTTGCTTGCAGGGAATGTTGCAAGAATACGACGGGCATTTTGATTCCGCTGAAGCGACTTATCGTCGGGCTTTGGCCATTCGTCCGGGATATGCTTTTGCTACAGAAGCCCTGCTTTCGTTGGGGCAGAAATCGACGCCGGGTACGTCGGGAGTTTCGCTCTCTCCGCAGGAACGCGCCCAAGTTGCTTACGATATCTTGGAACCGCTAGTTCAGCAGTATCCGGAGAATTTGCCTCTTCGGGAAGCTCTTGGCAAAGCGTATTTGAAAGGTCGGGATTTTGAACGGGCCAAATTGCAATTTTTGGAAATCCAGAATCGGGATGCCGCTTACCCAGAAATCGCAATTCGAATTCAGGAAGCTTCTGCGGCGCCGTCCGTTCGCGAAACCAAAAAGAGCTTGCTGGTCGATGATCTCTCTCGGGCTATTGACAGTATGCGAACCCTTCCGATATCGGAACACTCGTTTGAGTCCAGCTTGGGCCATTATCTGGTGCGTTACGGGGCGACGGAAAAAGAATTTTTCAAAAAATATTCGGCGGCGAATTTCAAAAAAATCGGGAAAAGTGCGTGGCAGGAAAAATTTTTTGAAGCTCCCTATTTTCACCGCTATACGGCGCTTTTTGACGAAAAGGGAAAATTTTATGGTGTTCACGTTGTTGTAACGGATTCCAACGTCCTTTTAAATTCCAAGGAATCCAAAACTCCGGAAATTTACACGTCGCTTTTTCAGCACAACACCCGTCTTTCTGGCGTCGGATCGGAAACGGGAGAAACGGATTGTGACGGAACGGTGATGTCCGGGGCGATTTGGGAAACCCGGGATAATTTTGAATTGCTCGCTCGCATTGTCGGAAAACCCGAAGAAGTCCGAATGATTCGTTTGGATAAAGCGAAAATTCCCGAAGGAACCCGGCTTTGCGATTATTTAAAATATCTATCCCTGTATTGATTTGTAGTTTTTATACCATGCGCATTCGGCATTTTATATTGGTTTCTTGGGTAATTGCGGTAGCTTCGCTTTTTGAAGGCTGCACCTGCTGCGCATACTTGAATCATATTTTTAATGCGGATCGCAATTATGAAGATGCGACCAAGTTGGAAGAAGCTCGCGCGGATTCTCTTCCCGGCGATTCCGATTTGGTGGCGACCGGCGAAGCCGCCAGAAAATACGACAAGGTGATAGAAAAGGGTTCCCGTGTTTTGGAACGTTTTCCCGACAATGATCGCCAAACGGCTCGTGCGGTTTTTCTCATCGGGGAAAGCTTTCGACACAAGGGAGAATGGAGCAAAGCCGTTGCCAAATACGATGAATTTGAACGCTATTTTTCGGATCATGATTCCATGCCCAAAGTGGAATATGAACGGGCGTTTTGCCTTTACAAAAACGGCGAATACGATATAAGCCGCTTTGCGTTGCAGTCCGTTTTGGATGCGGGGGATTCCCATCCTTTTTATCAGGAAGGTTTGAATCTGCTTTCGCTTTTGGAAGAAAAAGGCGACTTTACGGAACAGGCGATTGCCGCTCTCGAAAAAATGCTCGCGGACTCGAATGGGACTCCGTATATGCGCGGGCGCGCCCATCTTCGATTGGCGTCGTTGTATTTTAAAATGGAAAATTATCCGAATGCGCGCAAGCATTATCAGGCGAAGGAAATCGTGGAGCTTCCTTTACGCGACCAGTATTCGGCGGCTTTGCATGCGGCGGAATGTTTGGCTTTGACAAAATCTTTCGCTCCGGCGGCCGATGAATACAAGGCCATGATAGCGAATAAAGATTACGAACAATATCTGCCCGATATGACTGTGCGGCGAGGGGAATTGCTGCTTTTGGCGGGAAATTGGACCGAGGGCGAAGCGGTTTTGCATCATGTGACCAGCGAATATGAAAAAACGGAGTATGCGTCTCGCGGATTTTTCAACTTGGGCGATTTTTACCAGACCGAAAAACGGGAATACGAACCGGCTCTCGCTTATTACGATTCCAGCTTTCTTTCCAAACCGGTGTGCAGCTGGGGAAAAAATGCCAGAGAACGCCGGGACGCATTAAAAAAACTTTTGGCTCTTCGTGAAAAGGATTCCCTTGCGGACACTACGGACGCCGCCAAAAAAGCATTCTTCGATACGGAATTTCAAATCGCGGAATTGTTCCTTTTCAAACTTTCGGAATTGGACAGCTCGCTTGTCCGACTGGATCGCATTATCGCCGAAGCGCAGGATTCTTCCATCGTGATGCGGGCGACTTACGCCAGGGCTTTTATTTACGACGAATTCAAAGAAGACGATGAAAAAGCGGAAGAGCTTTACAAAGAAATCATCGCCAAATATCCGCATACGGATTATGCAAAACAGGCACAAATCAACTTGGGATTCAAAGTCACCGTGAAAACTCCCGAAGACATGGCGCACGAGATGTTCTTGTTTGCGGAAAGTTCTTGGGTGGCAGCGCAAGAAGTCCCGCTTGAACAAATGGAAGAGGTCGATTCGGCGTATGCGCACGCCTTGAGCGCATTTGATTCCGTATATCAGGCGTATCCGGAAACGCAAGCGGGCATTCAGTCGCTGTATATGAAAGCGATTATTTGGGAAATGTCCCCTGAAACAAAAGACAGCGCGGCTGCTGCATTTAAAATTCTACGGAAGGATTATCGCAATACGCCTTGGGGAAAAGATGCGGAACAACGGTTGCAAAACCGCTTGACCATCACCGAGGAATCGCTCGCTCGCCTGCGGAGAAGGGTGGAGCAGAACACGGAATATGTGGAAAAGCTTTCGAAGCAGTATTACGAAGGAATTGCGGAATCGGACAACAAGAAAAAAGGTCCGGACATTAAAGTCACCGAGGATGAAGAACTGGAAAATTCGTATAACAGCATGTACGACTTTGAATGACGGTCTTTTGATTTTGCGTTTCTTTCTCCATATTTCGCTCCTGCCCGCAAGCAAACTTGAAATTGCGGGTCTTTTTATAGCCTTGGTCAAATTAAATCATGCGTGACGCTCCTTGTCCCAATTGTCAAACCGCAAAAATCTCGGTTCATTGGGCAAATCGCAAAAAACATTTTTGGGCATGGCGCCATAAACAACGCCCAAATGCATCAATCGTTTCTCGTCTTGAGTCTGGCAACATCCGTATGTCCCGATTGAAACGATTGAATGGTGCGGAATGCCGACAAATGCGACCGCTTCCGGCAATTCTACGGTTGTAAAAGTCCTTTCGTCGCCCCATCGCACATTGGGAATCTGATATATTTTTCAGGATGGTTGGTAAAATCCTGATAATGAGCCTCGTGTTCATAGAAGTGTACGAATCGATCCCTGGCTTTCTGCCGCTTGGAAAAGGGAACAAGTCCTGAGGGTTCAATGATTTCACAATTGTCCTAAACAGTTAGAAACAATGTAAAAATTAAAAAGTGTCGGCGATTTTTGCTAAGATTTTTATTAGCCCATAACCCCAACAAAAACACCGACATGCCTAATGCTTGCGACGATGATTTTCGCCTGTTTTGCAAGGTCGGACTCGTTGAAACCTACCGTCAAGACCTTGGAGACAATCGGGGGATCACTCCCGAACCTCGGCATAGAAGGCATTCCGTCGCGTTCGAATCTGGGCAAAAGTCCTCGTGCGCGGAAAAGAAACGGACATGCGCTTCTTTACAAACTCTTTCGCGCGGGCCGCATCTACGATCGTGCAGCTGTACAAGGCTCGCTGGGAAGTGGAGAACTTCTTCAAGTCGTTGAAACAGAACTAGAGATCGAGTCTTTTATGGGAACCACCCGGAACGCCGTGGAGATACAGGTCTACGCTTCCATGATATCGATGCTCCTTCTGAGGGAAGTCAAGGATGTTTCGGACAGCAACCGCAGGGAATCGAAACTCATTCCGCTCGGCTTTTCCTGTTTCGTTACGGCCCTTAGGCCGAACCTGTTCCGCTCAATCCCGCTTGACATCTAACTTCAGAAGCCGTTCGCCCTAGCGGCGTCAATGCCTATGATTTTGGGATTTTCAAAAAATTGCCGTATTCATATCGAAATTGGCAGTTTTGTTTATTTCAAATTTTATTTAGGACAGATGTGTTTGCCATTACTTTTTCCCCTTGTTCAAAATGCTTAAAATATTGCTAATATCGCTATCCGGTATAGAATTCAATTTTCGTGCAAAAGCAATAGTCAGATCTCTTTGGTTGGCGTGTAAGTTGTGCGTTTTTCATTTTTGATGATAATTGACCTCGTGAGTCAATCAAAACAGGCCTTTTTTATGCTAAATTAGCATGGACATAGCCCTTTGTTGTAAAACTTTGGGCGATCGGTTTTAGAGTTTTTGCTCTTATTCTCACCAATGAAATCGGCTAAAATTTCAAATGTATGCGAGAATAAGGCGAACGCTCACGTCCCTATTGGGGCGTGGGATGTTCGTGCTTGTAGTATACAGGGCTTTTAGCCGAGCCTCATTGGTTACAAGTCGGACGATTCCACGCCTTTTTTATTGGCCAGGCTGAAGGATTCTTCTTGTTGAGGGTAAGGGTTAAAACGGAAAGTTTAACCTTTTTGTATATGAGGCCCCCATGCCCTCGCTCTCCTGGATTGGCAAAGACGCCGTTTTGAACCACCATCTGGATGTTCCCTACCGGGTTCTGGAAAAGAAATACGATTTTGGCGACGGCGAGCCGGGCAACAAAATTATCCACGGCGACAACCTGGAAGCGCTCAAGTCGCTCCTCCCCGAATACGAAGGCCGCATCAAGTGCATCTACATCGATCCGCCGTATAACACCGGCAACGAGAACTGGGTCTATAACGACAACGTGAATTCCCCCAAGGTGCGAAAGTGGCTTGGCGAAGTGGTGGGCAAAGAAAGCGAGGATTTGACCCGGCACGACAAGTGGCTTTGCATGATGTATCCGCGGCTCAAGTTGTTGCAAAAACTGCTGGCCAACGACGGGGCGATTTTCATCAGCATCGACGACAACGAGCAGGCGAACCTGAAACTGATTTGCGACGAGATTTTCGGGGCGGGGAATTTTGTGGGACAAATTATTTGGTTCAAAAAAAGAAAAGGGTCTTTTCTTTCTAAAAAGTCAGCCCTTAAAAAGTCACTTTGCGAACGCAAGATAAGGACGTTCGCATTTTTTGTTCATTCCGTTCCACAGAAGGCAAAAACAGTATAGCCATTCCAACAGGGCAAAAAAGCGCCTCATGGCCCTCTTGAAGTTGAACGCTGCCGCAGCAAGCTTTGCATTGAGCATGTCGCCAAAGATTCCCTTGTAGAAATTTCTGCCCATACGGTGGTCGCTTTTCAGGTGGCCGTTGATAGGCTCGATGCCAGCCCTCTTGCAAAAAAGCTTGTGAGCCTTTTTCTTCTGGTAGTAAGTCGCGTTTTTC
>NZ_FUWU01000082.1 GCF_900167415.1 Fibrobacter intestinalis
AGGTTTGGCTATCATGATAACGGATGTCAAAATGGACTACAATCACGACGACGACCTTGAATTTTTCAAAGCGAACCAAGATGATCTTGTGAAAAAGTACAATGGCAAGCAGCTTGTTATTCGCGAGTGCGATGTTATCGCTGCATTTGATTCCGTTGGCGAGGCTTTTGATTACGGATGCAAAAATTATGGAGCAGGAAACTTCTCTATTCAGCACTGTATAGCAGGAGAAGGTGCCTATACGTGTAAAATTTCTACGGTATATTCATTTCTGTGCCTTTAGTAATCACTGAAAGTTTTAATCTTGATACGAACCTGCTTTGCTCGCCGTGTTTGGTGTACGACCCGCTGACAGGCAATAGCTGCCACGCCAAAGCCATTTGGGACACCGGGGCAACGCTTTCGTGCATTTCGCCAAACATAGCTAAAACGTTGAACTTGTCCGCCGTAGGAACAACGACAAACCATACGGCAAACGGATCGACAGCATCAAACAAGCATATTGTAGATATTGCGATTGGAAACATTCGTTTTCAAAAAATCGCAGTGACTGCTCCCCCTCTTCCAGATGATTTCGTTCTAATCGGGATGGACCTGATTGGGCTTGGCAAATTCACCGTTCAAAATATGAATGAGAACGGAGAAGTAAAAAAGGTTCTTACACTCGAATTGCCTTAAATTTTGTAATATGCGAGTCTGGTTCATGCAGTCTCTCGAAAATGCCGAGAGGCTGGTCTGTGGATGAAAATGCGAAAAGTCGCCCGGCTGGCGACACGATTAGGCTGATTTTTATGTATTTTTTTGAAAAACGGAGGTTTGATTATGGTTTTCTTTGGAAACTACTTTGAAAAGGAAAAAGCGCAAGTTTTTACATTAGAACCTACGGGACGTCTATGCCTTGATTATCCCGGCAACAAAGAAACCCTCGTTTTAAAAAAGGGGATTAGTGAGAATGAGCTATTCCAACTGGCCAAAGAGGGGTTCGAAAAATTCAAAACCGCCTTCGAAAAACTCGATTTGCCGCAGGATGTTTTATTGTAGCCATTTAATGTTTTTTAAGTGATTCATCAACATCGGGAGCCTTGTCCGCACCAAGCTTTATCATGTCCTCCCATTCCTTTAACGGTCCATACAAATACGTTTGTAAAAATTTTCGTCCAAATTCGCTTTCAATCAAAGTACCAAAATGTGTAAAGCTTTCCGCGCCAATGGATTTTGAATTCCAATACGATTTATTATGCCCATATCCCAAAGAAAAACGACCTTTAAACACTCCATGTATAATATCTGATATTGCCGACGCTTCGTGTTCATGGTAATAATCGATTTTATTGTTTGCATTTTTGCAAATCGTGATTTTACCGAAAATCATTTTGTCAGGAATTGGGAGAGAAGAATACCCCTCCAAAAACTTCGTGCCGATATAGGCATTCTGCTTCCTTTCTTTGCTGAACCATGCCGGAAAAGGATTTGTCTTTTCGTATTCCTTGATAAAGTCGTCAGCTTCTTTCAGCAATGAAGACCGCAGGGCTTTTGAAACGCTTTTACCAAAATCCATGGCTTCAGAAATATATCCTTTGTATCCGCACGCTTTTCCTATTGCAAAGTCCAGCGCATGGCCTTGTTCATGAAGCATTGTCGTCCCTTGACCTCGAAGATTTGTTTTTGCACATTTCATATAAATTGAAATTTTGTTATCAAAAGGGGTAAAATACGCTTCATCTTTGGAAATGTCATCAATGGTGTTTTCCAACAAACGGCTAGCCTTGATGTAATTTTTCGGGCGTTTTTTCAGTTGTTCTTTTATGGCGTTTACATAGTCATTGCCGATTGTTTTCGCCAAATCCCACGTAGCTTTTGGAAGAGCACACAATATTTCCCGACGTTCGTCCCAGCGGGCCTGAATTTCCGCGCGCTGTTCAGGGGTCCTCTTTGCGTGCCTGTCGTTGGCTGCGGTCATCAGCCGGAGCTTGCGTTCCGCCTCTTGCACCCTCTGTTCGGCGGCTTCCGTCTCCGCCCTCGCCTGTTCCAGCTTGCTCGGTGTCTTATTTTTATGTATATTGGTAGGACGGAGAAATTATTATTACGGCAGAAGAAGCAAAATGTATATACGAAAAAAAATGTCAATGACGAAAATGTTGTTGAAGTTTTTGAAAATAAAACTTTTTATGGTTTTAAAACGGAAAACAAAATAAAGAAGTGACATTTTGAGTCTAAACTAGTATTTGCCTTTTTCTTCAAAACCGGCAAAGGCGTGACGCTTTTTGAAGAAAAAGAAAGCTCTGTCATAACCTTTCAAATCTTCATAAACTTCGTCATTAGGACAATCATTTCTATGGATGATTGTCTCTTGTCCCCACTTTAGTATGTAGGACATTGTATCGCTATTTTTAAATGCCGGTATCATATTTCAAGGCCTCTTCAATAAAATATAATTTTTCTGTTGACAAAGAGCCTCCTCTAGCAAATACAGAGAACATTTCCGCAAAATAATCCGAAACATCTTGCAAATTCATAGCGTACCTGCTTATTGGATTCCTTTCTGCGTCTCTCAATTCCACCAATTTCCCATAGAAAATTTTCCCTCTGATGTCAAAAACGTAATGCCCTATTTCGTGGTCTATGATATGCTTCCGAACCTGTTCCGGCTTGTCGATGGCGTAGTCGCGCAGGCCGTAACGTTTGGCGTTCTCGATAATATGCAGGTTAAAAAATTTCTTCGGATTTCCGAATGCGTCGTTGAACTGGCTGGGATTTATGAACAACTTCCCGTTCAAATATCCGGCGATCATATCCACCGATGACTCCTTTATTTCCTTGAATTTCTCCAGCCCGAATTTTTTTAGAGTCTTTGGAATTTCCTCTCCTAGTGCCTTGAGGCTTGCGACGGTCAGTTTGTCTTTCAAATCGCCATCAAGTATATTGGTGGATTTTTCTTTGATTATGGAAATCCATTTTTTACGGACATTCGGGTCTTCCTTGGCTATCTGTATATCGAACGATCTTTCAAGCGATTCCGCCCGCAATTTTCGAATTTCTTTCTCCAGTTCGGAGTTTCTGGCGGATAGCCTGTTCATTTCCAGTTCCGCCTCCTTAGCCTTTTCCTCGGCTTTCGTCGCCCTCTTTTCCGCCTCCTCGGCCCTCTCTTCCGCCTTTGCGGTCTCGGCCCTCGCCTGTTCCAGCTTGCTGGGCGCCTTTTCCGGTGGTTCCGGGACTTCCTTCACGTCGTACTTGCCGTCTATGCGCGGGT
Organism: Fibrobacter intestinalis; assembly: GCF_900167415.1. Lineage (GTDB taxonomy): Bacteria > Fibrobacterota > Fibrobacteria > Fibrobacterales > Fibrobacteraceae > Hallerella > Hallerella intestinalis. The sequence continues at coordinate 3,251 of NZ_FUWU01000082.1, forward strand.
CCCACGGCACGCTGGTGCAGCGGCACTGGAAGTCCGTCCCCGGTTCGCCGTGGTACATTCCCGCCGTCCTGCCTTTCTTCACAAGCCCCTCCGGGGTCTCCTCGTAGTAGTGGTCCGGGTCGCCCACGGCGCAAATCATGTCGTTCATCGCCGCGTGGGTCGGGCGCGTCCGTTCGTCCGTGGTGGCGAGCCAGCGGTAGTACCGGATTCCCGCGCTCTCGTAGGTAGCCATGGTGGCGGCGTTGTTCAGCTTCCCCGTCTCCGTCCGGGCGATGAGTTCCGCACGGTGCCTCGTCTTTGCGGGCAGGATCTGCTCCACCTCATGCTCCACCTGGTACTTGTTCTTGCCTTCGCTTTTCGCCGTGTATATGGCCGTGGCGATGTCAGCCTTTCCCTGCGTGTCCGCACTGATGCAGAGCTTCTGGAAGGTATCGACCCAGTCCTTCTTCACGCTTTCGGAGACGGCGGGCGGGTAGTATGGGACGCCTATGGTCATCTCGGAGAATTTAACGAGCGACTGCTGGGCGTTCACGATGATGGCGTCGGCGATTTTCCAGACCTTCTCCATGAAGCCGTCCCCGAATGGCTCGGATGCATCCTCGTCGGAAAATCTTTCCAGCTGTTCCGCCACGCTTGCGGTCCACGAGCGCAGAAGCTCGCCCCTGAGTAGCGACTGCAGTTCCCGTTCCTCACGCATGGGGTAGAACGCCTGGGCGGAAAGCACGGGGGGACGCCCCCTCTTTGACTTTACGCGCAAAACGTTGCCGACGAATCGCCCGAAGTCGCCTTCCATTTGCTATCCCTCCACGCTGATGTTGAAGGAATGCCCGTTCACGAATACGCCCGCGCGCACCTCGTCCGGCGTGATTACGCCAGTCTGTATGTATTTCGTCAGGTATTCCGCCTGCTTCGCCATGGCCTCGTTCATCTCGTAGTCCGTCATCTCGTACAGGGAGCCCCACTCGAACTCGCCCATGTCCCTGCCAAGGTTTCGCCGGGCGATGTCGGCCACCAGACGCTCCGCCGGGCGGTAGAGGTAGTTAGAACGCCAGTTGGACACAAGGTCGAAAAAGGCCTTCGTGTCGCCCTCGTTGGTCTGCGCCAGCCCCGTCGCCGACTGGCCGAAAAGGATGGACACCGGGATGCCGCAGCACGCCGAAACGCGGTTCACCAGCTTCTGCAACAGTTCCGGGATGCCGCCGAAGCTGTGGCTCTTGAAGTCGAAGCTGTCGCCCGCGCCGAGATAGACCGCACGCATGGAGCTCATGCCGAACTTCACCACGGACATCAGTTTCTGGAGATCGTCAACCCCGCATCCGGGGCGGCTCATCATCTGGTTGAGTCCGTCGAACCTGAAGATGGAAAGCCCGTTCTCCTGAGCCATGGAGACCGCGCTGCCGAATGTGGCCGCCAAGTCCTTTATCGCCTGTTCCGCGGGCTTCAAAAATCCCGTTCCGAAGAAAGCCTCGCCGATACTAGATGAGGAGGCAATGACATCCGGCAGCGTCTTTCCGTGGACGACGGCGACCCTTTCCGGGGATACCGGGACGGACTTCCCGTCCATGCGGCGGACGTTGAATCTTTTCGGTTTCTCGCCGTCGAAATCCGTCACGGAAAGCTCCACCGCGCCCGCCGAATAGACCCGGTAGCCCTCGACCTTTCCCCTTGCCGGAGGCGGTTCCGAAACGTGGGTGTCGTCCTCGTATTCCGTCACTATCACCGCGCCGCCCGTAAGCCGTTGCGCCTCTCCGGCCTTGCGGAGGGCCTCTATCAGCCCTTTCCTGGAACATTCCTTGAAAGCGCGCCCGTCGGCGTCGCCGATGATGGAAATGTCGTGCTTCAGGGCAGACTCCGGCACGCTTTCGACGATGCGTGCCGCTACGCCGTCCTGCACCTTCATTGTCGCCAGTTCCCGAAGGTCAGCCCCCGAATAGGCCGAAGCCCTGACGTGCTCCGCCTTGTCCATTTCGAGCGTCCCCATGCCGGTCACGGCGTTGGTGTATGCCCCGTCATCCATTCTTTCTGCCATTTTTCGTTCTCCTTGTTTGCAAAGTCAAAGAATCCCCAGAACCCCACGCCCGGAACCTGCGCACAGGTAGTCCAGGGCCTGTGTCGTCGCGTCCACGCGGTCGTCGTGGGGAGCGTTGGGAAATGATGTGATTTCGGCCACGTAGTCCGCCACCCAAGGGTGTTCCGTGTCCATCGGCGGGATGAAGACGTTGCCTGCCTCGAAAAGAGGGGACACCGCATATGCCCTGGCCGTCTTGCTCCCCCTCGGCGTGTAGGGTACGATTCCCGGAATCGCCGAACCGAGGGACGAGATGATGGCCGATCCGTTGGCCTTGTCCTCCACCACCTTTCCGTAGGCGTCCGGCCACTTGAGCGTCATCGCCCTCATGGCACGCTGCTGCGAAACGAAATCCATCTTTTCGGCAACGCAGTCCATGAGGTAGAAGTTGCCGCCGGACTTCATCCATACCTGCCCGGACACGTTGTCCGAGTTCTGGGCGTCCTTGAACGTGAAGTCCCACGACTGAACCATGGTGTCGAATACGGCGGGAAGCGTCGCCCTTGTCCAAGTCCTCAGCCATTCCCTCTTGAACACGCCTCCGCCCCTCGGCGTCGGACGCTGCTGGTAGAGCGCGCTCCATTCGTATTCGCCCACATTCGCGCGGATGCGCTTGAGCATGTCCAGTCTGTATCTTTCCGGGTGCAGCGCCTCGCCCGCCTTCCTATGCGTTTCGTCGTGTTCCGATATGGCCGGGTAGTTCACGACGGTCCACCTGTCCATTCCTTCCTGCGTCTGCGCCTCCATGAGCCGCCCGGCCAAATCGTTCTCGTGCCACCGCGTCTGCGTCACCAGCACGCCGCCTCCCGGCGAAAGGCGTGGGTAGGCCGTGGAAGCGTACCAGTCCATCACGCCCTCGCGTATGGTCGGGGAATCCGCGCTCTTCCTGTCCTTGATGGGGTCGTCGATGTTCAGGATGTCGGCTCCCATCCCGGTGATGCCGCCTCCCACCCCTGTGCTGCGGTAGCTCCCGGAATGTCCCGGAATTTCGAAAAACTCCGACGTGCGGATGGAACCGTCCCTTTTGGACTTCGTGAGCCGTATATCCGGAAAAATCTCGACATATTCAGGCAAATCCATGATCCGCTGGACGTCCTTGTTCATCCGCCTCGCCAGATTGTCGCCGTATGATGCCGCAATGATGTTGCAGTCCGGCCAGATGCCGAAGCACCACGCCGGGAATCGCCTCGACACAAGCTCGCTCTTGCCGTGCCTCGGCGGCATCGTTATAATCATCCGTGGCGATTTTCCGGCACGCGCGTCCAGCATGAAGCGCATCAGCCTGGCGCAGATTTCGCGGTGCACCCATCCGGCCTTATAGTCCGGCTTCGTCGCCAGCGTGAACGCCATCAGGTTGCGCCGCGCAAGCTCTATCATCGCCGCGTTCATTCCACTGCCTCCGAATATACGCCCATCCTTGCCGCCTCCGTCTCTATTTCCTTTTCCGTCGGCGGCTCGCTTGCCTTCACGGCATCGGCAAGGCCTAGCCCTCCCGCTTCCGCCGTGGCCTCAAGCACCTTGATTCTCGCCAGCTTCTCCGCCGCGATGTCTGTCGCCCCGGAAAGGTCGAGGATGAAACGGGCGGCCTTCAGGTCTCCTGAAATTGCCTTGGCGATAAAGACTCCTATGATGCCCTTCCGTGCAGATACCACGTCGCCCGGTTCAATGCCGATTTCTGACAGTATTTCTCCCAGTTTCCCGTCCGTGTTCACCGGGATGTCCAGCATCGAGTTCACAAGCTTCCTGAACTTTGCGCGGGCACGGCTTTCCGCCGCCGACACGGAGCCTCCCTTGCGGGCTATCTTACGCATCCACTCGCGACGCTCTGTCGTCCCCGATTCTGGAATCAGCTGTTTCTCTCCCACCATTGCAGGAACTCGCTCCATACCACTGTGATGCGCCCGCGCTTCCCGTTGCGGCGGGCAGGAAGACCTCTGGTCGCTATCCATTCATATACGGTGTCCGGGCAGAATCCGATCCTGTCCGCAAGCCCCTTTATGTTCATATACTCTTCGTCCATTTTCTCTCCGGCGTTTTACTACAATATATATTTTTAAATGGCATATTGACTGAAAATGTCAATACGGTTTGACATTTTACGTCACATCTGTTCGTCAAATAATGACATGCAGGTTATTATGGAATTGAAAAAACTCGGGAAGATGTCGGTACGTGCAGGATGGGTGGACGGGAACGTCACCGCATCGGAGGCCTACGCCCACCTCATGGAGAAAAAGGCAACCGGCAAGGACCAGCCGGCACTTGGACGCCCCGTATCCCTCGCACTCATCGCAAGGACGCTGAACTACGGGAGGGAACCGGGACAGACGATTTCAGGCCACAAGTACGGGCGTATTCCGGCACGCCCATTCATGCAGCTTGCAGAAAAGAAGATGGCCGAAAAGATGCCAGAAATCCTCAAAGCGTATCTTCCGGGAATGCTTTCCGGGAAGATGTCGAAGACCGCCTTTTTGGAGATGCTCGGTTCCAGGATGGCCGGGGAGATCAAGGACGCCATGACCAATGGACAATGGACGCCACTCTCCCCGAATACCGTCAAGCGTCGCCGCCACGGCGGTTCGCAGCCCCTCATCGATACGGGAACGCTCCGTTTGTCCGTATCCTTCGAAATAGAAAAGTAGGGCGGCTATTCCGCAGCGGAAATTTCCACGGACACGGACGGCTTCCCTTTTTCGTAGCCATTCGCTATCTCGATATTGCGTACGACGTTCCAGCCGTCGTCCGGGATGATTTTTGTATCGACCAGCAAATCCAGGACGCTGGACGCCTGGTTGTCGGAATCGCGTCGGCGCAAGTCTCCGTGGGTGAACACGAACCGGATTTTTAGCGGCGGCTGCGGGATGCCCCCGCGGCAATTCGTCAAGGCTTCGAAAACCTTTTCATCGTGCCATTTCCGGAAAGCCGCGCTCGGGAAAGTACGCCCCGTCCGCCTGTCCACGACCCGTGAATTCTTCTTGCTCGGCGTCTCGCCCGTAAGGACGATTTTAAGGCTTTCCACGGTCATTTCCTCCGTCGGAAAAGCTCGCCGAACATGTCGCGCAGAATATCGAAGAGGGAAAAGGCGAGGACCGCGATTCCGAAAGCCGTCCCCAGCGCGTAAATCGAAAATTTCACCGCCTTCGTGGAAAAGTCGATTGCGTCCATCATTTCTCCATCACCTGCATCCGCGGCTTCTTTTCCGCTTCCGGAAGCCCCACGTGGATGAAGCGTATGCGCTTTGAGGTTACGCTCCGATAGGCTATCAGCTGGTCTATTTGCGAGATGTTCCGTTTCAGGATTCCCAGCAGTTCGGCGTTGCCCTTGGCGTCCGTCCCCCGGATGTCGGCGGCAAGCCCTTTCAGGTGGTAGGAGCTTTTTACCCCGCCCGCCTTTTCGTTCACCGCCTCCGAGCGGAACGCCGAGTTTACAATTATCGGCTTTCCGTAGATGTTCCGGACGCATTGCAGGAATCCGGCCAGCGAGTGCAGGTTCACGAACTGTTCCCACGTCTCCGGGAAGTTGGGAAGCCCGGTCGAGGTGGAGAGCATCTCTTTCAGCGTGAAATTAGGGAAGATTTTTTCAGATTTCATGGTTTTCAATCTTTGTTAGTTTGTCTTCATAAATTTTGTTAATTTGTATCAAAACAAGCGGCAGACATACTCTCCCAACGGGTCCCCAATCCGGAAAACGTCTTTGTATGTAAACGGCGGCATTTTATTTGCCACCCCCCCACCGCTAAATACGATTCCGCAACATTCAGCCTGTTCACTATTTCAATCTGCTTTTCAAGCGGCGGCAGAATCACGGGAAAATTCTCCAAATCCACGGTTTTAAGGAAGTGGATGACCCCGCTTACGCGCTGCTTCAAATCCCCCCGGCGACTGCAAAGATAGTGATAGAGGTATTTCGGAATCACGTATTCCGAGGCCGTAAGCACAAAGCACATCTCACCCGCAAAGAACCGTTCCCGGCGATAGCCGATATCCCCGGCGTTGCCCTTTTTTATGACCAACACCCGGTCGCCCGGAAAGTTCCATTCGTCCAGATAGCCCAAAG
>NZ_FUWU01000048.1 GCF_900167415.1 Fibrobacter intestinalis
TTGCATCCCTGAAACTAGGAATCTCCGATTCCGTAGTTGAAGTATCCCTGGAAGGGACAATTCGTCTAAGGGAACAAGTTCCCAAGACTCATGGGTAAGCGAGCACCTCGCAGTCAGCGAGAAGAAATTCCCCTTTTTTTTACCCGAACTTGGTTTCGCCACCCCCCTTGACATCGCTTTGAAAACGGAGCGCATTTCCGGAAAAAACTATCTTTAAATGGAGTGTTTGTCTAAATCCCAAAGGAGCGCAAATGAAGCGGCTGATTCTTATTCTGCTAAGCTTTGCAACAATTCTTTTTGCCGACGATCGGATTCCTCAAATCGATTTTACTTGCGACACTTGCAGCCGTCGTTTTCTGGACAGTTTGAATGTTTACGACCGTCCCGTCATCCGGGTGAACCAAATCGGTTTTCGCCCTTCAGATGCCCACAAGCACGCCTTTGTCGCCAACCCGACGGCCAGTACCTTCAAAGTCATCGACGCTTCAAACGGCATCGCCGTCGCCGAGGGATCGCTCCAGTCGGTCGGAACCTGGCCTCGTCCCAACATCTGGGTGAACGGGGCTTTCAACTCCATCAATTCCGTCTATGAATTCGGTTCGGCGGATTCCCTTTCCAGCAGCACCGAACAGCTCTACACCGCGGATTTTTCCAATCTGACTGCGCCGGGAACCTATTTCCTCGTCGTCGGGCAAGACACCTCGTTTCAATTCATCATCGACGAATACCTGTTCAATGCGGTTTTTGAAACCACTCTGAAATTTTTTGGAATCCAGCGTTGCGGAAACACGCATTCCCAGCTGCACGGTGCCTGCCATGTCAAAGACGGCTCCGCCATCGGGCACGACCTAACCGGAGGCTGGCACGACTGCGGAGACCATTTCAAAGTGAGCCAGACCCTAGGCTATACGGCCATGACCCTCGCCCTTGCCTACAACGTCTATTCGGAACGGGCCGAAGACCATTACGGAGCTTCTTACAACGACACGGTGACAACGGACGGCATTCCCGATATTCTTTGGGAAGCCAAGGTGGGCGTGGACTTTATCTACAAGCTTTACAAGGCTTCCAAGGCCGACGGGCTGATTGAAAAAGGAGACATGTACCATTCCGTGGGAGTCGGCAGCGAAGACCACCAGTTCTGGGACGTTCCCGAGCACCAGGACGCCCAAAGCCCGGCAAAAGGAGGTGCCCCCCGTCCTGTCGCTAAAGGTGCGGGCACGAACGCCGCCGGAATGTATGCCGCCGCAATGGCATTCTTTGCCGTCGGCTGGGAGATGTACGAAACCGACCGCTATTCGGATTCCCTGATCGCCGCCGCCAAGGATATCTACAAAAACATCATCGCACCCAATCCCACTGGGAAAAACACCGACGAGTTGCTCGGTTTTTACACGGGAGGCGGCCCCCTTTACGACGATGCAGCCGCAGCAGCCCTCGCGCTCTGGTATGCGACCAAGGATACGACCTACGCCTTCGACCTTTACAAGAATACCGCCATCAACGACAACGCGGACAATTACCGCTACAATCTTCCCTATTTCCGGGGCGGTTACATGGGGCACCAGAGCGGATTCTATCCGGGCGGCTGGATGACCGACTACGAAAACGTCCACGCCTACGTTCTTTTCGCCTTTGCAAAGCTCATCCTTCCGACGGTCGCCAAAGCGCAGAGCTACGGAATTTCCAGCAGCGAGAGAGACACCCTTCTGACCCGACTTATCGCCACGATGACGCGGCTCACCGACGACGGCACTCAAGGCGACTCGACCGTCAGCACCAATCCCTACGGCAGCTTCACCGTCGTCCCGCCCTACAATCTGGTGTGGACGTCCAGCGACTGGGGATTCAACCGCTACAATATGGGAGCCGCCAACGCCGTATTCATGCTTTACGACATGACCGGGGACGAGCAATACCTCAACGTGGCCTTGGACAATTTCTATTACAACATGGGAGCAAACCCCTGGGGACTTTCCTTCATCATGGGAGCTGGCAGCCGGAACGAAAACCACCCGCACAACCGAGCATCCAATCCGGACGGCTACAACGCTGGCGCACTCCCCTACGAATACCGCTGTCCAAAGGGCGCACTTATGGGAGGCTCCGCGCCGCATAAAACGCTGAAAGACGACTGGAACGATTACACGGCAACGGAAACCTGCATCGACTTCTCTTCGCAATTTGTGATTCCGGGACTCAGCCTTTCCAAAAAAGTTCCCGAAGACGTCGATGGGCCGCTATTTTCCAACATCCAGGGGACGGCGATTTCCGACACTTCGGCCATTGTCAGCTGGTCCACAGACGAACGCGCGATTGTGACCGTGTATTACGGCATTTCGCCGGACGCCGCCAAAGTCGATTCCATCACGGCTATCGCTGGAGTCGGCGGAAGCGTCACCATCAACGGACTCACGCCGGGACAGACGTATTACTTCTACCTTGTCGGGCACGATGTGAAAAAGAATTACACCACCGACGACAACCACGGACAATGGTACAACTGGACCCAAGTCGCCACGGACGCGAACATCTCGGGTGTCACCATTTGTCAAGTCACCAACAACAGCGCCCGCATTTACTGGTGGACGGGCGACAAGGCTCTGAACGGCACGGTGCAATACGGCACAAGCGCATCCACCCTATCCCAATCCCTTGCCGCCGATTCGGGCAAAGCCGTCCGCTTCCACGAAGGATATCTTACCGGACTCGACGCCGGAACGACTTACTACTTCAAAGTCTCTTCGGGAACAGCGACCAGCGATTCCACATACAGCTTTACCACTTCCGCCGAAGCGACAATGGTCGATTTCCGCGTACACGTGAAGCCGGCGAACAAGAACAGCAGTTGCACCGACTGGAAAAGCTGCAACACGTTCTTTGTCATCGTGACCAACAATGATTCCATTCCCTATTCCGACGTGGAACTCCGGTTCTACTTGACCAAGAGCGTCTCGGCAACGGGCTGGGGGCAGCTGGTCAAGGTTTCCTACGACGACATGAGTTCCATGACGCTCTCTTACGGAACCGCGGTTTTTGATGCGACAAGCGGCGGCTACTACCTGCCCGTCCTCTTGAACGGCACCATCGGCGTGTCGAGCAGTTTCCAGTTTGAAATGCAGCTCATCGGGGCTACCTACGGCGACATCGAAGGCTCGTGGTCTCTTCGCCCGCACACAGAAAGCTCGGACCCGGAGCGTTTCGCCGGAATCGACTTGACCAAAGGCCCGCTCTATAAAGGCTCCGAATCGACATTCCTCGAAGACGTGAACGGGCAAAAGGAAATCGCCTACACCAAGAACCCCTATGTGACCATCTATTATCACGGTTCGCACATTTACGGCTATGCTCCCGACTACGATCCCTCTTCCAGCGACCTCACGATTTTCCGCACGCTGACCCTCGACTTCCAATCGCCATTCGTCTCCCCCGCGACTTCCATTGAAGACACCGCGCGCACGGCGACATTCTCCGGGGAAAGCACGGTTTCGCCTTCCGGCTTCCTCGACGATTTCGAAGGCAACGGCGTTTCGTATTTTGCAAACACCGAATATGTGAAAAAATACGACGACTTCATTTTTAGCCTTTCCAAAAACCTCGCTTACGGCAACAACATGATAGACTGGGTGAGCTGGCACAATCACGGGGCGAACAAGAGCGGCAGCTACGACTGCGCCTGCAAAGTGGTCCGCACCAACGCGGAATGGGATTCCATCGTGACTCCCCTTGAAAAACGCTACCTGCTTTTCAATGTGGATACGGCAAAGGCCTACATCGGCAAACGCACCCAAGTGATTGTAACCCTATACGATTCCACCGGCACGCCGATTACCGACGACGATATCACCGTAACTCTTTCTTTGGAAAACGGTTCCGCATTCTTCTACACGAGCGCCACCGCCAACATCGCCACGACCACGCTGACGCTTTCCGCGGGCAAGGCGACCTTCTACGTTTCCAGCGACACGCCTTTGGAAACCTGGCTCTATGCGACAGCGGCCTCGTCCAGCACCAAATACAATTACACTTCGGCAAAGGCTCTCCTGCTGATTGAAGAACTTCCCCCGTGGCCGATTATCGGTTCCGCACAAATGCTCGACTCGGACTGCGACAACATTCCCGACAAGCTCCAGATTATTTTGACCTCCTCTTACCAAGAAGGGCAATCCTTCCAATCGGTTTCGTTCGGCTACCGCGGCGATACAGTTCAAGCGACAGAAGCCTCCATCGACGACAGCCTGCTGACCGTTTCCTTTACCCCGAAAGACAACGCCATCTATGCGAATCCCGAAGGATGGATAACCCTTGAAAGCAATATCTCCGGAAAAACAGAAACCAGCCAGGACATTTACACGGACGGCATTTCGCCGACGGTCCTTTCGCTCTCCGTCTTGGAACGCTCGGAAAGCGCGACTGCCGACAAGATTTACATCCAGTTCTCCGAACCGATTTCCGCTCCGGGAACCTCTTGGCCGCTCGCGCTCTTCGATGCCGACGGCAACCCGCTCAGCACGACCCCCAGCGTAACCAATTCCAAAATTTACAACGAAGAAATGAACGTGTGGGAATGGACGGTTTCCTTTGACGCCAGCGGGAACTCCGTCATTACGGAAGGAATGCGCGGGCAGCTCCTTGCTTCCGCCACGATTACGGACAAATCGGGCAACGGCATTTCGACAGTCTGCGAGCCACCGATCCTGCCGTTCACCCTCAAGATTTTGCCCATCCCCCTCAAATACGCGAGCATCTCGGACGCCGATGGAGACGGCCTAGCCGAACACGTCGTCATGAACTTTGCCTCCCCTGTGGATTCCAAGCACGCGCCGGACAGCATCTCCGTCATTTTTGGAAGCGCCGTTCCCGAAACCCTCTGGACAAGCGCATTGGACTGGTCTCAGGACAGGGCCGAAGCCGTCGCCCAAATGCCTTCGCCATTTAAATTCGGCAACACGAACGGCAACTATTCCGGGCTTTCCTCCAAAGGCGGCGATCTGATCGGGGCGGGACTTTTGACGCAGCACAAAGGCAGCGGAGCCAATTACGAAAAGGATTCCTCCTTGGCCGAAGACCTGACGGGTCCCATCGTCGTCGCCGGCAGCGTTAAAAACGCGGGAACCTTCCTCTCCCTGCTTGTCGAAGCCAGCGAACCCCTCGCCATCGGAGACACCCTGCAAACCCTGATCCAGCGCGAACGCAACGGTCCTATCGGCGTCGCCGCATACCGCTACAATCTAGCCACTTCGTCCTTTACCATGCTCTACGACCAGGATGCGGAAACCGCCGTCCAGGAAGGCGACCGCATCCGCTTTGCGCCAGAGGACGCTAGCGTATTCCTCGACAAAAGCGGAAACAAGCCCTCTCCAGAAAATCCGTGGGCGACCGTTTCCGGTTCGGGGAATCCGCACATCACCTTCCACGTCCGCCCGCACAAGCCCGTATCCGACATCTCTTCGGAAAATGCCGAGAGCTGCGAAAGCGACGCGCCTCCTTTCCGGCTGGTGGTCTTGAACCAGGAAACCCGCAAATGGGATTTCTACGAAAAGAACACCTTCCTTTTCAGTGCCGACACCAACGCCTACATTTTTGAAGGGATGCTCTACGACATCGATATGGGAATTCCCCGCGGCACTTCCGTCGGCACGTCGCCGGCTTGGAAACTGGTCCAGTTCCAATTCGACATTCCGTTCTACACCAATCTCGGTTCTGCCGTAAACCGTTTCAAGCAGGACTTTTCCCTGACGCCCAAATACCTTTCCAGCGACAACAAAGTCGTCATGCGCCTGCAATGGCTGACGCGTTGCACCCAGGGACTGGTTGCGGAACACGGACGCGCGCTAGGAACCGGAGCCTATATCGCCAAAATCGACATCGACGCCAAATTCATTCCGGACGAGACTCTGGGCGAAGACATCGTTCAAAGATTCTCTTCCAAAGACTCCTACACCAAAACGCAGACTTTCGGCATTCGGCGGGTAAAGTGAGCACGGTCTAGGGCAGCGGCATGGATTTTGAATTCGACATCCACTTTCTACATGGGACGATTTCCCTGTTAATCAGCATCGTCCTTTTGCCGATGCTCCTGATCGCCATCCTTTCCAACACATTCGCCAAGCAGCTGCAAAAAAGGCTCGTCTATCTTTTGCTCCTGAACATCCTGTGGAATTCCCTGGCGTTCCTCGAACAGCTGCCCGCTTCGTATATCGCGGATTCCACCCGAATGGTCATTTACATTCTCGGCGTTTTTTGCTGGATCCAATATGGCTACGCGATTTTCTGCATCATCATCGATCTTGCCGGAAACAACCTGCGCCCGGGCTGGAAAACGGTGCAGCGCTTTTTAAACGGCTGGAATCTGCTCGGCATTCTTCTTTGCCTGTTCACCGGATTTTCCGGATATTTCTACACGGGAATCACCCTGAACTGGTACGGTTACACCGCCGAAAATTCCCAATTCGCGAACATCGCCATCCTCCTGTTTTTGGTCCTGCCCGTCGCCCTCGCCGCCATCATCGCCTACCAATCCATTCGCACAAACGCTTACCGCATTTACCGCATCGTATTTTCCATTTGCGCAACTTCCATTATCGCCGGCTTTTTGCTGGATGCGATTTTGCCCGCATTCGGTTTGTTCATTTATGCGGAAAGCGCTTCCATTTTTCTATTCATCATCACCGTCACCCTATTCTTCTCCATTTTCGCCATCAGCAAGACCGAAATGGACTTGCCCAAAATTCTAAACGAAATCGTCCAAAGTTTGGAAAAAGGAGTTCTGATTTTGAATTCCAACGGCAATGTGGAACTCGCCAATCGTGCGGCGTTGCAGATGTTCGGCGTCGGCAGCAAAGCGATTTTGCAAAAACCGATCAGCTACTTTTTTCCATCCATCCTGCCCTTGAACGAAATGCACAACATCCCGGCGATCATTCAAAAGACAAATGTCGCCACATCCGTTTCGGTAAGTCCGCTATATTCCAACAACATCTTTATCGGCTACAGAATCGACCTCGACGACATGCAAAAAAGCCAAGAGAGCAAACAGAAGAACAGCATCCTCGAAAAAGCCTTCCAAGACAATCTCAATTCCATCAACGCCCGCTTCCTCAGCCTTCAAAAGCTCAACCGCAGCCAGAGCCTTTTCCTGCAATCCCTGCTGGACTATCTGCCCATCCGCCTTTGGTCCAAAAAGCAAATCGGTTCCTATTCCCAGCAAAACAAAAAAGATATTCAGGAACGCGGATATAAAATCAGCCAGATAGACGACCCGCCTTTTACCGACCTGGAAAAGCAGGCCCTGCAATCGCCGGGGAAAATCGCCGTCAGAAACGAAACGCACATCGACCCGAACGGAAAAAAGCGCTGGGAAAAGCACATCTGCATTCCCATGTTCGACGAAGCGAACCGCGTGGACGGCATTCTGGGACTCATCGAGGACACCACCGACTTCCACGCCCTCGAAGAAGAAAGAAACCAGCTGAAAGAAAATCTGCTCAAGGCCTCCAATTTTGAAGACATGAGCAACGTCGCAGGTGGGCTCGCGCACGATTTCAACAACATCCTCGCCGTCGTCATCGGATACCGGGATCTCGCCGAGACGACCCTTCCCAAGAACGCCGAAACCGCCAGAGCCGAGCAGTATCTGGAAAAAATGCAGCACTCGCTGAACAACGCGACGGATCTGGTCAAGCGCACTTACGAGCATCTCAAAGCCCGGGAGAGCGACCAAGAAAAAACGTTTGCGCATTTCAACGTCTCCCTCGTATTCGACGAAATCGAAGAATCCCTGCAAGCGACACTCCCGCCCAACATCAAAATCATCAAGAATTCCTCCAGCGACATGACCGCTTACGGCAATCCGACCGACTTCCACCGCGTCATGCTGAACATGGGGAAAAACGCCATTCTCGCCATGAAAGACGGCGGCACGCTGACCTACAGCTGCCAAAAAATCGACATTCCCGAAAAAATCGTCACTGCGTATTCCACGATTCCGGTGGGCAGCTACCTGCTCATCTCCGTCGAAGACACGGGCTCTGGCATGAATCCCGACGTCGTCAAGCACATTTTCACCCCCTATTTCACGACCCGACCACCGGGAGAAGGAATGGGAATCGGGCTCTCGGTTTCTCTCCAGCTCATTAAAGCGGCAAATGCTTACATCGATGTCAAATCAATCATCGGAAAAGGAACTACATTTAAGTTATATTGGCCAATGACCAAAACTACAGAGGATGAAAAACATGGATAAAGTACTCGTCATCGACGACAAAGAAGACATTCGTTCCGTACTGAAAGATATGCTGAACATGTCCGGCTACGAAGTGGATACCGCAGCCGACGGCAAATCGGCCAAAGAACTCTACGACAAAAACGAATACGCCGCTGTCATCACCGACATCATCATGCAGGGGCAGAACGGCTTCGACATCATTCTGGATTTTCGGAACAAGAACCAACTCGACCGCGTGATTGTCATCAGCGGCGGCGGAAGAACCTCTTCCGAAGATTACCTGAGCATCGCCAAGAATTTCGGCGTCACCTCCATCTTCTCCAAGCCGCCCAACTACAAAGATCTCATTGCCAAAGTCGATGAAATCGTCCAGTCCCACAAGCAAGCCTAGATCGCCCCGATGAACGTCCTGTTAGCAGACGCCGACAGGAAAATGCTGGACAGAGTCACCTCGGCCTGGTCCCTTTCCGATGTGTCCCTGTTCACCGTTTCCGATTCTTCGGCACTATTCAACACTATCGATGAGAATCCCATTGATTTCGCATTCATCGATATTTCTTTGCTGCTGCACAAAGACGTGGACGTCATCAGCTTTCTCAAGTCGCACAATCCGGAAGCGGAGGTCGTGCTCCTCTGCACTCCCGCCACCTCCAAAGAAGCGGAAAACGCCATTTCCCATGGGGCAGCCTCCTATCTGCTAAAGCCGGTAGAAGTCCGCACCCTGGAAGATCTCGCCCGAAAATACCGGCAAGGGCTCAGGGATTCCAGCAATTACCGCGAACTCCAGGACCATCTTCTGGAAAATCTTCTGGGCGATTCCGCCGGGATGCAAAAGATTCTGCGGCTCCTCTACAAGGTCTCCCCGACGACGAGTTCCATCCTGATTACCGGCGAATCCGGTTCGGGCAAGGAATTTCTCGCGCGCATCGTGCACCGCCTTTCCAAAAGGGCGAACGCCCCTTTCATTGCCGTCAATTGCAGCGCCATTCCCGAGAACCTGATCGAAAGCGAACTCTTCGGCAGCAAAAAGGGAGCCTTTACCGGAGCGTCGGACAAAAAGGGGCTCTTTGAAGAAGCCAACGGCGGCACCCTCTTTTTAGACGAAATCGGCGAACTCTCGGCGGCGACCCAAGTGAAACTGCTCCGTTTTTTGCAAAGCCACGAAACGCGCCGGGTCGGCGACACCGAAACCCGCTACCTCGACGTGCGCATCCTCGCCGCGACAAATGCGGACCTAGCCCTCGGCATGGCGAACAAGACTTTCCGGGAAGACCTCTACTACCGTCTGAACACCTTCCACATCCACGTCCCGCCGCTCCGGGAACGCCGCGCCACCATTCCCAATCTCGTCAAGTATTTCATTCTCAAATTTGAAAAGGAAGAGTCCAAGGTCATCCACAAAATCGAACCCGCTGCACAGATGGCACTTGCCACCTACAACTATCCCGGAAACGTACGCGAACTCGAAAACATCGTCGAACACGCCGTCATCTTGGCGGAAAACGGGACCATCCGGCTAGAGGACCTGCCCGACGAGCTCAGCCAGGCACCGCTGCAACAGACCAAAGACCTGCTCCCCGCTCCCAAAAATCCGGCGACCTCTTCGGGAGCTTTGACAATACCAACTCCCGTCGCCGCACTGCCCACGCCGCATTTCAACGAAATCCTGACTCTGGACGAAATGGAAAAGCAACACATCTTGCGCGCACTCGACATTTGCAAAGGCAACAAAACCGAAGTCGCCGAAAGACTGGGCATCAGCCGCGCGACCCTCTGGCGCAAACTAAAAGATCACAAAATCGAAATTTGACTTTTGCGGATTACACACAAATTCCTTTCGGAAATAAACGCCGCAGAAAATCCTGGCAAATACAAAAAACGATATGGCGCAGAACGAGCATTCCCATTGCGCCCCGCGCCAAATTCTAGCGTTTCGATTTTAAGCCGCTTCTAGAAGTCCATTTTCAAAAATTTATCGCGACTCATCGTGCAAGCATTAAATCTTTAGTCTCCAGACTTTTCAATTTTTTCCCACAAGCAGCAAACGCTAGCACCCCATGAGCCTGGGATGCTTGCGTCCCTAGGCAAATTGTCCCTTGCAGGGATACTTCAACTACGGAATCAAAGATTCCAAGTTTCAGGGATCCCTTCCAGGGATGCAAAGCTGCGTCGGGTAAGGCTCACGAGAACTTCCAAGTCGTTCGACTAGCCCCCTAATAATCACTAATCACTTCCCGCTACGCTCCTTGAGGCAAGCGGAACGTTTCCTTGCGGAAATAGAACGTCGTATTTTTATCGGTAGAGATTCTTTTTCTCTCACTACTCGTGTTGAAACTAGGAGAAAGCGAAAGACTCTTGCATTTACAGACTAATCGGGAGAAATTTTATATACAAGTTCCTTTTATTTAGTAGGAAAGGAGTCTCTCGCCGAAGGCGGCTGATTAAAGGGAATTATACACACTCCTCCACTAAAACGCGCCATTAAAAATTTTCTTTTTTTTAGGGGGGGGGCAGACGGAAGGGAGAAGGGAAATTCAGAGTTAACGCGTTGCTTCCACGGCTGCGGTTCAGTAATGCCAGCAAATAAGCTTACGACGCAACATTCGCCTTGCACACTTTTACGAAGGTCAGCCCTTCAATCCTAACCCCTAATCACTAATCCCTATCCTCTCACTACTCGTGTTCAAGAAACTAGGAGAAATCGAAAAAGTCCAGAGTTTATAGGCACAGACAAATCGGGTGGAACTTTATATATTAGTTCTTTTTTAAATATGGCCAGATTTAACGAATGTACTCGAGTTCAGGTTCCTGCGGCACTTCATCTGTGCCGTTTGGGCTACACCTATTTTGCCGATTATGGCGAAGGAACTCCGGTTGGTCGGCTAGACAAAAATAACAACGTTCTTACTGATGAGTTCCTTAAAGCACTCGTTCGCTTGAATCCAGAGCGGAAGCTCCATGAACTTGAAATTTTTGTGAAGTATGTACTGAGCAAGCTGGGCAGTGACGATCTTGGTCGTGAATTCTACCAGGTTCTTTCTTCGACTTCTGGAATCAAGCTGATTGACTTTGAAAATCCGGAGAACAATAGCTGGCTTGTCACGACGGAACTTTCTTGTGAAAATCCAGAAACGCACGACAGTTTCCGCCCCGATGTCACTTGCTTTGTAAACGGCTTGCCTTTGGCCTTTATCGAAGTAAAAAAGCCGAATAACGCGGAAGGCGTCGTTGCCGAGCAGAACCGCACGAACCAGAAACGGTTGCCCAATAAAAGTTTCAGGCGTTTTCTGAACATCACGCAGCTGATGATTTTCAGCAACAACCAGGAATACGACAATGCGAATCGTGTTCCTGTTCAGGGCGCGTTTTACGCCTGCATTGGTAAGCAAAAAGCCTTTTTCAACGTATTCCGCGAAGAAGACGAAAAATTTGGTCCCAAGTATCCATACCAGGATGTTTCTGACGAAACAGAAAAACGGATTCTTAAGCATAGGAATTGCGTTTCCCTCAAGAGCCATCCGGATTATGTTACAAATTGCAAGGTGAATACTCCCACGAACCGCATTCTGACTTCGCTACTCGGCAAGGAACGTTTCTTGTTCTTGCTTCGTTATGGCTTTGCCTATGTAGAAAAGACGGTGGAAAAAGACAATGGCGAAAAGATCAAGGTTCTTGAAAAACATGTCATGCGCTACCAGCAACTTTTTGCCTCTTTCGCCATCCGGAAAAAACTGGATGAAGGTGTGAAAAGCGGTATTATTTGGCATACTCAAGGGTCGGGCAAGACGGCTTTGGCCTTTTACTCCGTAAAGAGCCTCACCGATTATTTTGCAAGGAAGTCCATTCCCGCCAAGTTTTATTTCATTGTGGATAGAATTGACTTGATGGAACAGGCTTGCGACGAATTTTCCGCCCGCGGTCTTGTGGTGCAGACAGTTGAAGACCGCGTCCAGCTCATGGCGGACATTAAAAATACGCAACTGGTGAAGAGTGCCGAAGGCAAACTGGAAATCACCGTGGTGAACATCCAGAAATTCGCCGAAGACAAGGCTCCCGTGGATATTTCCGCAGGATACAATACAAATTTGCAGCGGATTTTCTTTATTGACGAAGCGCATCGAGGCTACAATCCCGAAGGTGCTTTCCTTGCGAACCTTTTAAGTGCGGACAAGTACGCGGTAAAGCTTGCGCTTACCGGAACGCCTTTGCTTCGTGCGGAACGGGAATCCTGGCGCGTGTTTGGCGATTACATTCACACCTACTATTACGATAAATCCATTGCTGACGGTTACACCCTCAAGTTGATGCGGGAGCCTATCGAAACCCGCTACAAGGAAACTTTGCAGGGGATTCTTGACGAACTTGAAAATAATTCGGCAAACCAGATTCAAGTCAAAAAGAGCGACATCGATAAGGATGTTATCATTGAACATCCCAAGTATCTGAATGCCTTGCTGGATTATATCATCGACGATTTCACTTCGTTCCGCAAAGAATGCGACGACAAGTCCGTCGGAGCGATGATTGTTTGCAAAACCAACGACCAGGCCCGTAAACTTTTTGAATTATGGAATGAACACTATGATTTTGCCGCCAGCGTTATTGAAAAAAAGAAAGAAGAAATTGCATTGATGGCAGCGGAAAAGCTGATGCATTACAATGCTTCTTTCTTTGAAAAGCCGCTGAAGGCGTCCTTGATTCTCCATGACGAGGGCGACAAGAAAGAACGCAAGGAATACATTGTTGATTACAAAAAGAACATGGCCACAGACTTTTTGATTGTGAACAAGATGTTGCTTACCGGCTTCGATGCGAACCGTTTGAAGAAGTTATATCTTGGTCGCAAGCTCGATGGTCACGATTTGTTGCAGGCGCTGACTCGTGTTAATCGCCCCTACAAGGATTTCAAATACGGCTACGTGGTGGACTTCGTTGACATCAAGGAAAACTTTGATGCCACCAACGACCGCTACCTGCGGGAACTGAATAAGACTACGGAAGATACTGGCTTAGACCTCCCGACTGATCCGGGCCAGGTAATTATTGAAAATCCCGAAGAAGTCAAACAGCAAATTCACGAATTGACGGACTTCTTGTGGAAATTCCCTACGGAGAATTATGAGGAATTTCGCAAAGTTATTGACGATGTGGATGACAAGGAACCGTTGTACCGCCTTCGTAAAATTCTTGAAGATGCCAAGGGCCTGGGCAACAGAATCCGTTCTAGCGGAAACGAGGAATTGCAGGACAAGTATAAGAACATGTTGCCCGGCGGTATCCCTGTATTGCTGCGAGAAGTGGAACGCCGCATTGCGACCATCAACTTCAAGGAAGGCAACGATCACAGCGACGATGTGTCCGGCATGATTAACGCCATTCTCGACAGTCTGGATTTTGAATTCCGCAAGGGCATTTCCGAAGAACTCAAGATAATCATCAACAGCCTCCAGGAAGAAGTCGAAAAGGTTCGTGCCGAGTTTGACGCCAACTTCGACAAGAAAGAAGACAAGTTCGTTAACCTTATTAAAGAATTCAAAAAATACTTCAGGGAACACGGCTATATTCCTAAAGACAAAACCGAAGCCGAAGACAGCATTTTCTACCTGAAAGACGTGATGTCCAAAATCAAGGAAATCAATCGCAAAAACCGCGTGCTGAAGGCCCATTACAAGGACGACGAGCGATTTGTCCGCATCCACAAGCGAATTATAGAAGAAAATGCAAAGCGCGCCCAAGGCGATAAAAAGGAAAAACCTTTACTTTCTAAAGAAGAATTTGAGATTCAGAAGAGCCTTATTGAAATCAAGGAATCCGCTGATGACCTATTTGACAAAAATCCGGGAATCGTGGAGAATGAAGACAAACTTCGCAAAGATATTTTGGGCAGCGTAAGCCACAAGTTCATGGACCTTGATTTAACCGCAAGTCTTGATGACCGTAAATTCATTAGCAATTTGATTTCCAATGAATACATTCGTCAGTATAATAGTTATGGAGCGTAAATGAATACCGAAGAACTGAAAGCCAAAACCATCGCCCTCATCGATTCTCTGAAAAGTACAACGGGCGCGTATGGCCTTGCCAATGGCGGCAACGAATACAAAATTATCACCGAGATATTCCTTTACAAGTTCTTTAACGATAAGTTTGCCTTTGAAGCTAAAAACCAAAAGACGCCTTATAAAAAGCGTTTGAGCAATGCCGAAAAGTGGGATGTTGAATACGATTCCTTTACCGACGAAGAAGTCGAGGATTTGTTCTCTTACATGGGCGGTGGCGTGCCCCTGATCAAGCCGCACCAGACCTTGAGCCATTTGTATAACGCTTCCACACAGGGCGATTTTTCGGGCCTGCTGGATTCCACCTTGGTGGATATCGCCACCTACAACCAGGACCAGTTTTCGGTGGTGACTTCGGGCAAGGCGAAGGTGAACATCTTTGCCGCGGTTACACCATACGTTACCGATATCGGCAAGCGTGATGCCTTTGCCAAGGCGCTGGTGAAGAATATTGCCGAATTCAACTTTGAAGAAGTGTTCCACGAAAAATACGACTTCTTCAGCGGCATTTTTGAATACCTGATTAAGGATTACAACAACGCCGGTGGCGGCAAATACGCCGAATACTTTACACCTCGAGCCATTGCCCAAGTGATGTCTCAACTTTTGGTGAATCCCGAAGTTGAATACAAGGGCGCGACTTGCTACGACCCCAGTGCCGGAACGGGCACGCTCCTGATGGCGCTCGCTCACCAGATTGGCGAAGACCGTTGCTCCATTTACAGCCAAGATATTTCGGACAAGTCCAGCGAAATGCTGCGATTGAATTTGATTTTGAACAACTTGGTGGGGAGCCTCCCTAATGTGGTGCAGGGCAATACTCTTTTGGAACCCGCCCATGTTGAAAAAGACGGAAGCCTCAAGAAGTTTGATTTTGTGGTAAGCAATCCTCCGTTCAAATTGGACTTCCCTGAGTATTCCGACACCCTGGCGGCAGACAGTGTCCGTTTTTGGGCTGGTGTCCCCAACAAGGTGAAAAATGTTGACCCCAAAAAGCCCAAAATGGCCATTTACACCTGCTTTATTCAGCATGTGATTAACTCCATCAAGGCCGATGGCAAGGGCGCAATCGTCATCCCGACGGGTTTTATTACCAGCAAGTCCGGCGTAGAAAAGAAAATTCTGGAACACATTACCGATAAGCACATTGTTAGCGGTGTGGTCAGCATGCCCAGCAACGTGTTTGCAAATACCGGCACCAACGTTTCTGTGCTGTTCTTCGATAAAACACCCAAGAAGGATTCCGACAAAGTTATTCTGATTGACGCCAGCAAACTTGGCGAAGAATACAAGGAAGGCAACAACCAGAAGCGCCGTTTACGCCCCGAAGAAATCGAGAAGATTGTAACCACCTTCCGCAAAAAGAAAACGGTGGAAGATTTCTCTGTTGCGGTAAGTTACAAGGATATTAAGGAAAAGGACTACAGCCTGAGTGCCGGGCAATACTTTGACATCAAAGTGGAATACGTAGAGATTACCCCCGAAGAATTCAAGGCCAAGATAAAGGGCTTTGCCAAGGAACTGGAAACGCTTTCCCAAGAAGGCGTTGAACTGGATAAGCAAATCCTGAAACAACTCGCCAACATGAAATTCGTGGGGAAATGTCCCTAAATGTCCCCAATTGTCCCTAATGCCCCTAATCAAAATGTCCCCAATAAATTGCCATAAGGAACAGCGAAGATGAACATAGAAGAGATCAAAAAGGGCGAAACCGAGACGCTTGAGTTCAAACGGGAATTTCCCTCTAAGGATTCAAAATTGTTGAAGACTATCGTTGCCTTTTCCAATGGCAAAGGTGGCAGGGTCGTGTTTGGCGTTGACGACAAAACGCTTGAAGTTTTTGGAATAGACAACGGCAAGGTTTTTAAGTTCATGGATTCCCTTGCCAATATGATTAGCGATTCCATTCAGCCGCAAATAAATCCGCGTATCACATTTGAAACCATAGAAGACAAAACGATTGTAATCACAGAAATTCTCCCCGGCCAGAACCAGCCGTATTACTTGAAAGCCGAAGGAAGCCTGGATGGCGTTTACATCCGTGTGGCGGCAACCACGCGAAAAGCCGAAAGAGAAAAGATAAAGGAACTGGTCCTTTGGGGTGAAGGAAAATCTTACGACAAACTTTTTGAAAGACACGCTCCCGCAAATGAAAATGCCGTAAAAAATCTTTGCCAGGTTGTTGGCAAATACAGCCAAAAACGCTCCGTGAAACTTGAAAATATGCTTGGGTGGGGCCTCCTCAAAGAAGAAAATGGCAAATTGCTCCCATCTGTTGCGTATCGGTTGCTGGCTGAAAACGATTTGCATTTTGCCCGTATCCAGTGCGGTGTTTTCAAGGGAACGGATAAGGTTTTCTTTTTGGACCGCAAGGAATTTGACGGCCCGATTTACGAACAAATTGAAAACGCCTATAACTTTATTTTGCAGCATATAAATATCGGAGCCGAGATTAAGGGCTTGTATCGGAAGGACATTCCCGAAATTCCTGTTGAAGTAATCCGTGAACTTATTGTAAATGCCGTGATGCACCGGAACTACCTGGCGCATTCGAATATTCAGGTTTGCATCTTCGATGACCGCATTGAAATTACAAACCCGGGTGGACTGTATGGCGGCCTGACCATGGAAAAGATGCTCTCAGGAATTTCCAGTATTCGAAATGAACTGGTTGCGGATGTATTCTTGAAAATGGGAATCGTTGAAAAGTGGGGGACGGGAATAAAGCGAATCAGGGAACTCTGCAAAGAAAGCGGCTTGAATGAAGTCGTTTATTCTGCCGATGAAGAATTCTTTACTGCGACTATCTATAGGACGCGGAAATCAACAAAAAGTTCCCCAAAAAGTTCCCCAAAAAGTTCCCCAAAAAGTTCCCCAAAAAGTTCCCCAAAAGTTCCCCAAAAGATTTCTGACGGGGCTCTAAAAACCTTCGAAGAACTGAAAAAGAACCCCGGAGCCACTTCGGCGGATATCGCTGAAGTCATCGGCTTGACATCAAGAGCGGTAAAGAAACATTTTGCTGTTTTGAAGGAACTTGGACTGATTGAATATGTTGGAGGAAAAAAGAACGGATATTGGATTATCAAGGATGGAGAATAAATTGGAAAATGACCGAATCAAGGAAACGAAAATTAGTTCTCTGTCATTCTGGAGTCTCGAAGAGGCGATAGAATCCATGAAGAGGAAAAACATGCCGCATACGACGCCACACGGATTCGATTTTCCTGACGGAAAATCAAGGAGAATGTATGATAATTAACGAGAACGAAACGGGAAAAATATTAAAGGCTTGTTTTGAGGTCCATAACGAATTAGGCCATGGATTTCTTGAAGCCGTATATCAAGAAGCCTTGGAAGAAGAATTTAAAATGCAAGGCATTCCGTATGAGAGGGAAAAATTGCTCCCGGTCTATTATAAGGGGAAACTGCTGAAAAAAGAATACTATGCGGATTTCATCTGTTATAACAAAATAATCGTTGAGCTAAAATCTGTGAGTGTGTTATCAAAACCGCATAAAGCTCAAGTATTGAATTATTTGAACGCTGCGAAAAAGGATATTGGATTGTTGGTAAATTTTGGCGAGACTTCGTTAAAATGGGAAAGGGTAACGAATTTCAAAAAGGAAAATTAACCAGAAAAATAGATGGTTTTAATAAGGCCTCACGGATTCGATTTTCCTAACGGAAAATTAGGGAGAATGATATTATGATTGTTATTGAAAAGAAAAAGTATCTCAATCAGGAAAACCGTTAGATTTTCCGAATCCGTGTGAAAAAAAATCAGGTGAAGTTGAATATGGAAATGAAGAAGTATAAGCTGGGTGATATTGCTGATATAAATAAACAAACGCTCTCCAAAAAAGATTCGATGGACGTTATTGAGTATTTGGATACGGGCAGTTTAACGGAGAATATCTTCGGGCCAAAACAGGTTCTGTCAAGAAAAGAGGCTCCAAGCCGAGCTCAAAGAAGAGTTTTTGACAAGACGATATTGTATTCTACCGTAAGACCTCGCTTGAAACATTACGGTTTTTTGGAATCCCCAAAGGAAAATACAATTGTATCTACTGGATTTGCGACCATTGATGTAAAGGATGAATTCAAAAACGTAATTGATGCGCGTTATTTGTATTTGTTGCTTATTCAAGATAAAGTAACTGAATATTTGGGAACTATCGCGGATACGGCAGTGTCTGCTTATCCTTCTTTGAATCCATCCGATATTCAGTCGTTGGAGTTTGAATTTCCCGATATGCCGATTCAAAAGAAAGTTGCTTCTTTTCTTTGTAATATTGACAAACGAATTGAAAATCTTCGAGCCCAGAATCGCATATTGGAACAAACCGCCAAAACAATCTACGACTACACCTTCCTCCAATGCGCCGACCACCAAACCACCTACAACAAAACCCTCAACCGGAATATTCCTGCAAATTGGGAAGTGAAGAAACTTGGAGATTTGCTTACGATAAAGAATGGCAAGGATCATAAGCACTTAAAAGATGGTCCTTTTGCTGTTTATGGTTCAGGCGGATTAATGCGCAAGGTTGATTCGTTTTTGTATGATGGTGAAAGTGTGTTGATTCCTCGTAAGGGAACGCTTAATAACGTGATGTATGTTGATGAAAAATTTTGGACTGTTGATACGATGTTTTATTCTGTAATGAATAAACCGTATTACGGGAAATACATTTATTACTCAGTAAGAGATATTGATTTTATGGCACGGAATTCTGGTACAGGAGTTCCGAGCATGACTTCAGGATATCTAAACACAATTTCGATAATGTTGCCAGACTCTCAAACTTTAGAGACTTTCAACAATCAGGTAACGCCCTTGTTTAAAAAAGTGCAACTAAACACCAAACAAATCGAAACCTTAACCACCCAACGCAACACCCTCCTCCCGCTCCTCATGACCGGCCAAGTGGAAGTCTGCTAAAATGCATTTAAAATTGTAAAAAAATAATTGAAATTAAAATGACCAGCCAAGAATTTGCAAAAGAACACATCGAGACCATGCTCAAAGATAGCCTGGCCATGTTTACAAATCATCCAACAAAAAAGAATCTTACCGAAAAATACAATAGTGATAAATCGCTTGCAGAGAGTTATCATGGACGAGAACTTCTAGAATTGGTTCAAAATGCGGACGATGCTTATGTTGGTGTTGAAACAGCTCAAAAACTCCAAAATGATGTACTTATTGAATATAGGGGTATATGTATTACGGATATCTAATAAGGGTGCGGCTTTTGATAAAGATTCTGTAGAAAGATTGAGCCAAGGCAATGTTAGCGGAAAGGGCTTGCAATATATCGGTAACAAGGGGATAGGATTCCGTTCGATTTTAAATTGGGCGCAAGAACTAAAAATTTTTTCTGGAGACTATTCTTTTGGTTTTTCAAAAAAATTTGCGGCAGAACAGTTGGAATATCTCAAAGCCAATTTTCAAAACATTCGCGACGAAATAAACGCAAAGCCTCAAATAACATTCCCTATTCTTTGGGCTCCGTACTGGGTTGAAAATAGATTAGAACCTCATTACGATACAACCATAGAAATAGTAATTGATCCTGACACGCAAAATGACGAATGGAATGTGAAAAATCAAATTGAGGAGTTTGATTTTAATGTTTTGCTTTTTTTGCAGAACATAACGAAAATCTCTATAAAAACCAATTCGGATTTTTACGGGTTCAAAAGAGAATCAACAAAAGAAAATGGTTTAAAAAAGGTTCGTCTCAAAAAAATTGACTACAAAAACAATGGCGCCGTTGTAGAGGAACGATCCTTCTATAATTTCAAACGAGACGATGAAAAAATAGTGCATAAAGGTATTGATGCTCTTCTTAAAATATCAGTTGCAATACCTTGTGACTTCAATCCATTTGAGTGTTGTCTCTATACATTTTTCCCGATAAGAAATGAGAAAAGTCCGGTTTCTGCACTTCTTCACGCGACCTTCTTGCTAGAGCAAAATAGAAGTACCATTCAGAACGACCAACTGAATACAACAATTTTTGAAAAACTGATGGATTTCTATGTACAAGTTGTTACAGAAAATTTCACTAAGAAAAAATATGGAAATACTGTAGCAAAACTTTTGACTCCGAATGGTGTTGCATGGAAAATCTGGTCTGTTCAGCAGCAGTACAAAACTTTATGTTCAAGAAAACTATCATTGTTGAATGTCAACGGGGAGTTTATTACAATTGACAGATGCCCTCGCATTTACAATTCTTTCCCTTCCTTTTTTAAAGGAACTCAGTTTGGATTACTATGCAAGGCCATTGATGATAAAAGAGTTTCAAATTTTCTAGAAGAATTGATTGGTAAAGACAACAAATTTTCTTCGAAAGATATCAAAGACATTATTGACAGCGTTTCAGAGCAATGGGATAGCCGTCAAAGAATAGAATGCTTCAGATGGTGGCTGAACCATTTCAAAGAGACGTATTATATTCCAAAAATCATAAAGGACCAGGATGGGTGCTGGATTACGTCCACCAATAAGCAAATATTTTTCCCTCCTTCTGAAGATTTGACGTCTATTCCCAAATGGCACAACGTTCTTATACTAAATAGAGATGATTCAATTGAAATTGAAAAATTATATAGGGAAACAGAAGGAAAAGAGGATAAAAGAGAAGTCATCAATTACTTGACCAGTCTCAAAATATTCACCTTCAGAGAATACAGCGCCGATTCGCTAATCATCCCATTAAAAACTGCCATTGACAACGATTATGAAAGAGCAGTTGAATTTATCCGTTGGGTCCGTCAGAATGACAAAATTGATGGTTTAACAGATTCTGATGAAATCTTCCCATGTGTTGATAAGAATGTCCGTTGCGCAAGAGATATCTTTCTTGGGAAAGCATACGAGAACAACTCCTTCATTCCTTTTCTTGAAGCTGCGGGGAAGATGGAATTATGTGAACCTTCAATATTGTTCTTTGATGGAGAAAACAAGGAAAAGAACGGTTTAATGCTTTTTTTGAAGCGATTCAAGTTTGCCAAGGAGCCTGAAATAATTCAAGAGAATTTATATTGTTCTTCAACTTCAAAGGATTGTGAAAAGAAATACTTCGAATATGGGAGGCTCCAGTTATATAAATCGACAAATGCCGAAGGAAATGCAGAAGAAAGAGTTCTTAGTGCAGTATCCACAATAACAATTGCGAAAATATACGATATCTTAGAGAAAATTCCAACAGTAGAAATCTTAAGGTGGATTTGTGGCAAGAAAGATAATTCTGGGGAAATAATTCGACACCTTTTAGTTCCCGAAGAAAGAGTAACAATTTATTACAAACCAACTTCCAAAAAACTTAACGATAGAACGCTAGATGTTACAGCAAAAAATTTTCTTTGGTATGTCTTTTCTTTTACGCCATGGATTTCTCTTGGCCAAAGTAAGAAAAAGTATGCACCATCGGAATGCAAATTTGCATCAAGAAACCCTTTAGAGACGGTCTGTTTATCCGAAGTTATCACTGACGAATATTTGAAAAATATTTGTAAAGAAATAGACTTTGATGAAAATACATTAAAGTATCTTTTCGAGAGTCTAGGATGCAATTCGAGTTATTTGAATCTTTCTCCAAAGAGTTTCTATAATCTGCTTCTTAAACTTCCATCATTGGAAAACATCTCAGAAAGCGTCAAATTTTCACATTCCATTTATAGTAACTGCATTCAAACCCTAAGTAGGGATAAATCCTATGTAGAAAAATACAGAAATAGCCAGGAAGGAGAAAATTTTAAACAAACGGGCATGCTTTTATGTAAAAATGATTCTTCCTACAAGCCTGTCAAAGATATTTTCTTCAGCGGTTCTTCTGTTTTGAACCCATTACGAAAATTTCTATTTGATGTCAATCTGAAAAATGGTGATATAAACTCCATTACTGAAATATTCAAAATTTCACCTTATAATTTGGATTGGGAAAAAAATATAGAACCATCAGACGAAGATATTTCTGATTTAGACTCTGACTTTCAGTCGGAATGGCAAAAATATGTGCCTTTTGTTTTGAGCCTTTTAGTAGACTCTCTGCAGAATACCATGATTCCAAGATTCAGAAATCTACAACTTAATTTGGTTTCGAAATTAAGAGATGAACAAGGAAATATAGTTGAATTGGAAGAAGGCGAATATCATCTATTGGAGGGAGAAAACAAGCATTTTTACATCTATGTTGGGAATGGCAAACTAAACAAATATTCTTTATCCGTCGCCATAGGCGATCTCCTTCAAAAGGTTCTCAATACAGAAAATAGCGAGCGAATAAATCTATACTCGGAGTTATTCCGAAGTGACGATGATACTCGAAATGGATTAATTCAACAGCATGGATATATTGACTCCTTGGAGGATTGCAGGTTGAAATTTTTTGCCTCTAACTCCGAAGGTAATGTTATCCTAAAATTCCTTCAGCAAAAAAATTGCAATGTTGCTAACATTGGTAAAATTCTTGATCGTCTCTTTGCTGGAATTAAAATAAGTATTCCCGAACAAGATAAACTGTTCCATTTTCTAAAGGAAAACAATCTTGATGTTTCTGACTTAAAATCTGTACTTGACCAGCAAAACATTACTGTTGTTGACTATAACAAGAAACAATTGAAACAAAAATTTGAAGAAAGTGGAACAAGAAACCTGTTTGAATGGGCGTTGTGGATTACTTGCGAGAATGCTGATGAAGAAGCAAAACTTCAGTTCCGCAATAATAAAGAAAATCTTGTTGACCTTGTTTCAAAAGCGGATGTAGAAAATTCTGTTTCATTTGATGCAGAATTGGCTATAAAACATATCTTTGAAGAAAAATTTGGTTATACAATAGATGAATTTGACTTCAGTAAAAAGGAGTCAACCGGTTGCGAAAATGTTGATGGTATATATCAAAAGAATCGCGGTAGAATATCAATAAATACCACTGTGAATGTAGAGCCCTTTTTTGAAAATCCAATAATCAAGAGCCTTTTGTATTTTGATGTAGAAAATGTTCAAGACAGATTCAATAAATGGCTTGAAGAAGAGGCCAAAAGAAAACAAGGTGCTCCTGCTTATATATCTATTCCCGCGAATATTTCCGTCAATTATGATAATACTTTGGAAGGCTCTGATCCGCATTTTTCAAGTAGCGGTAGCAAATCGTCTAATAAGAATCTACATAAACCGTCAACTCCTAATAACAGCAATCTACAGAACCAAGGTGATGAAGCGGAAAAACTGGTCGTGACTGAATTGCGGAAAAATAACATTCCTGATATAAGGAAAATATTCGATAATCAAGAATTTAAAGTAGAGTGGAAATCTAAAGCCGCAGAAAGAATTGAAGAAACAGATGGAGATGACAAACTTGGTTACGATATCCTTCTTAGAGGGAAAAATGGAAAACTTTTGTATATCGATGTTAAGAGTCATGAAGAAAATGATTGCAGTTTTATGATGTCAGCGAATGAAATTAACTTTGCTAAAGAGCATCTTGCCAATGAAAAGGATGAATATAGGATTATTTATGTCGGTAATTTTAAAATAGATGACCCCAAAATGAATCCCTCTATAAATGTCCTTCCCAAAAATTTTTTAGACAGCGCGGAATTCGCAATGGAATATCAGAATGTTAGAATTTATCTAAAGAAAGATTAACCCTCCTCCCTACCTTGTTCAATGAAGAAAGAGACTATGCCATCAGAAGGACGTTCGCAATCCCAAGTTTTTGACTTTCTGGGAAGGCTTCTTTATGTATGCAATTCCATAGAGTTGAAATTACGTTGGATGCATAAGCACGCTGGCGGTATTTGGGTCGGGAAAACATCAAAAGAACTTTTGAATGCGGTCAAGAAGAGTGTCGAGCAACAGCAGAAAGATGATAAGCGTTCGCTGGGATTTGTTGGTGCCGAAATGCTTGATGCCATTTATACGCCCCGCAGCAATAAAGATTTTAAAGATGCCGAAAAGCAAGGATTATTCGTCTTTAAAACAGACTATAAAATTGAGGGCAAGGGAAGGCTTCTCCGCGCAAAATCAAAGTTTGCAAAATTTATCGATGCTCGTAATTATTTAGTTGACCCTTAAAAAGTCACTTCGCGAGCGCAGGATAAGGAGGTTCGCCATTTTTATTCACCCCTTCCCGGCAAAGGAAGCAACAGTATAGCCATTCCAACAGAACAAAAAAGCGCCTCATGACCCTCTTGAAGTTGAACGCTGCCGCTGC
This sequence comes from Fibrobacter intestinalis, assembly GCF_900167415.1. Lineage (GTDB taxonomy): Bacteria > Fibrobacterota > Fibrobacteria > Fibrobacterales > Fibrobacteraceae > Hallerella > Hallerella intestinalis. Next base: position 24,513 of record NZ_FUWU01000048.1, read on the forward strand.
AAGCTTTGCGTTGAGCATATCTCCAAAGATTCCCTTGTAGAAGTTGCGACCCATGCGGTGGTCGCTCTTCAAGTGACCATTGATTGGTTCGATGCCAGCCCTCTTGCAAAAAAGCTTGTGAGCCTTTT
>NZ_FUWU01000043.1 GCF_900167415.1 Fibrobacter intestinalis
CATGAGACGGATCGGCTTGTTTGGCGCACCCATCTTTTCGTCGAACAATTTGGAAAACTCGGTCTCGAACTTGTTCCAGTCAATCTTGTTCGCGAGAACGTAGAGGGGGTGCTTGTGGTTCAACTGTTCCTCAAGGGAGCAGAAAAGGCTTGTCTGGGCGTGGGATTTTGGCGGTCTGTACATGAAAAAAAATGCAAGGTTTTCAGTCATATTTTAGAAAACCTTGCAATAATTTCACAGGGTAGAAATCAATTTTTCCCAATAGTTATGCGGGCTGGGCGGGATTTTAAGGGAGGACTAATTAAGCAAAACAACATTACAGCAAACATAATAGTTGCAATAATTCTTCGAGGTAAGTTCGAACTCTTTTTTACCTCATTTTCTCTGGGTATCAATTTTTCAAAATCCAAAGACACCCGATATCGAATATTGACAAAATCCTTTATATAAAAACGTTTCATATACTATTTCCGTCCATTTCTCGCCTTTTTTTCATCCACATATTCATCCAGTGCTTTCATGTATCCCGCAGTAATGATACTTGCGGGCAAGGCAATAATTGCAATGCCAAATACGGACGATACCATTGAAACAGCCTTCCCGATGGGAGTTACTGGATATAAATCACCATATCCAACCGTTGTCAACGATACCGTCGCCCAATAAACGGCATCAAAGAATGTATTAAACGTATCTGGCTCAACATTAAACACCAGCAATGCAGAAATCAATATATAGAAGCCTGCAAAAGAAGCAACAACAATTATTTTTGCCACAGATCCGATGATTTTTAAAGTCTTTGAATAACGAAACGCTTTTATTAAATTCAATAATTTTAAAAGGCGTAATGTCCGAACCATTCGAATTATCCTCAACAATTTGAAATAATTGCCAAGAATGGTGAACGCAGGCAATATCGTTAGCAAATCAATTATTGCTGTTAGGGTAAAAGGGTATTTTATAAACGTAAAAAAAGATTTGTTTTTTTTGTCTATAATCGGCAGTTATCCATCGACAAAGATAATCAATAGCAAAAATTATTGCCGCACAAATGTCGGTAACATCAAAAACAGGATACTCTTCCTTAAAACCTAAAGGAAGCAAACTCACGACAACAACCGCTATCATAAATACATCATAAAAAAGGCTAAATTTATCCCCGTTTTTCGCCTGTTCAATAACTTCAAATAACCGACGTCTTATATTTTTCATAGATACAAGCATTACATCCCAAATATATACCCAATAATGAATTTTAGTGAAAAAATTTATTCAATCGTAATGAGCATTTTAATCATTGGTTACGCGCACCGCCTTGTCCCTCAAAGAGGCCAATCTTCATCAATACAATTTTCAGAGATTCAAATTGGGCGTTTCGGCAAATGCTTTGCCGTCGCTCCCTAGCATTATCGCCGGGCGAATCTCGCCAAATGAAATTTCATTCGCCCAGCGTCCGTTCAGCCAAATTAAAATTTGTCCGAACCCTTCCGGGCGTCGGTCGCTAACGCATTTTTCACACCTACCGCAAAAGATTCCCGCCGGCATAGCCCTAGGATACTAGCAGCGCGTAGCACGCGTTGACGGTTCTGACACTGGCGTTCGATCCCTACTGGCTGCCCGTAAACGGGCTATAGTTTACCCATCATGGTCAACTGTTCCCCAAACAATCTTCATCCAGCTGATGCTTGATATAGTTCGCTATCTTGGCCGCATTTTTGCCTGCCGTGTCAACATAGTAGCCGCGACACCAAAATTCCCTGTTCCTGTATTTGAACTTCAACTCGGGAAAGCGTTCGTACAACTGCAGGCTGCTTTTTCCCTTCAAGAAGCCCACCACGCTGGACACGGCATACTTGGGCGGGATTTCCAGCCGTCTCTCTCCGTAAAACACCTTCCGCCTGAATTTTGGCGCGAACACTATGTGGCATTTGCAGTTCCAGCTCGTATGAGCCATTGTTTTTATATTTTCCATATAATCCTCTAGCTGTGTTGTGATGCAGAGTACAGACCGCATCGTAAAATTAGCTGGAGGATTTTTCATCACCGCCAAAAGGCTTCCTTGGAACCACCAGCCTAGCTGGTGGTTTTCGGTTTATACAAAAACAGCCCGGCGTCGCCGGGCTTCAAAGTCAAAAGAAGAAATTACTTCGCAGTGGAATCCGCTATTGCCGTGGCAGATGAATCAATCACTTGCAGGGTCGCAGAAGAATCCGCGCCAAGAGCGACTGTTGTATCCAAGGTCGCAGCCGGAGCTTCTACCATGGCAGCCTTTGCCGGTTCCGATTTCGGTGTCGGCGTCCCAAAGAAGTTCAACTTTGCCAGCGCAAACATCATCACATAGACCAGAATCAAACCGATAATGCCGAGCAGGATGCCCGATTTCGCCATGCCATTCGTATCCACAAATCCCGTAGCATGAGCAAGAGCGTTAGGCGGCGTGGAAATCGGCATGCTCATGCCCAGCGAGCTTGCAAAAGCGACAGCTACGAGCAGAGCCGTCACGCCGCCGAGAGGCGCCAAATTATCCGCACAGTTCACACCGACCACAATCAGAATCGGAACGAGCAGTGCCGCAGTCGCCGAATGGCTCATAAAGTTCGCCATAAAGAGGCAGATAATGCCGCAACCGACCAAAAGCGGGAACGCCGGCCAAGTATCAAACGGAATCGCACCAATCAAGTGGGCAGCAAGTCCCGTCTTTTGAAGCCCGACTCCCAGAGCAAAGCCACCGGCAACAAGCCAAAGAACATCCCAACTCATGGCGTTCAAATCTTTCTTGGTGATGACGCCCGTCAAAGCAAATACAGCAATCGGAATCATCGCGATGGAATAGTCGTTAATCCCGTGAATGCCTTTACCGAGCAGCCAAAGGACAACGCAAAGAGCAAAAGTCGCATAGACGATCAAGGCTTTCGGGCTCTTGTCAAAGCCGTCAGCGCCTTCGATATTCAAGTCCATTCTTTTGGCAGAAATCGGGTAGATTTTCAGGATAATCACCCATGCGATAAGCATCATAATAATGACGTAAGGAACGCCGAAAGCCATCCACTGTCCAAAGGAGACGCTGTACCCCGCTTCGTTCAACGCACCAAGTGCAATCGTATTCGGAGGAGTTCCAATCGGAGTGCCCATACCGCCGATGTTTGCACCAACCGGAATCGCCAGTGCGAATGCCGCTTTACCTTTGTCCTTGTCGTCAAAGAGTTTGAGCACCGGAGCCAAAATAGCAAGCATCATCGCAGCGGTCGCCGTGTTGCTCATGAACATCGAGAAAAGCGCCGTAATCATCATCAAACCGATGAGGACAAATTTCGGATTGTGCCCGAATGGTTTTAAAAGAACGCGCGCCAAATTCAAGTCCATCTTGTATTTTGTAGCGGCTGCGGCAAGGAAGAAGCCGCCAAGGAACAGCATGATTGTCTGGTCCGACCAGGTGTTCATGATATCCTTGTATTTCATCGGTTCGACGCCTTCGACACGGAAAGGCAAGAAAGCCGAATTGGAAACCGTCAGAATCATCAGCACGATGACCAAAGTCGATGTCGTCCAAATGGGGAACGGTTGCAGAATCCAGTAGAGAGCGGCCATTACAAAAATGGCTATCACGCGAATTTCAATGGGGTTGAGGGTGTTGGGGCCGTCAATTCCCAAAGATTCGTAAGGAATAAAGAGGGCAGCAACCGCAAGGATTGTTGCAATGATGAATTTGATGAATTTTGCCTTAGTCATGCATTTGTCCATGGTTGGAATAGGGTCACTCGACTCTATTAAATGTCGGAGCCAAATCTAGCTATTTTAAAATGGACTGTCCATATTCCCGCACAGCGGAATGAAAAATTAGGCGATGGAACCGATACGATCTAGGCGGATAAGAGGCATCCCCGCTTCCCGGGATTCCTCCAAAGGAATGGAAAAATCGGCTTCCCAATCATTTACGTCCTCTTCATCTTGCAAAATCTGTTGGATTTTCAATGCACTTGGCGTCCAAACTACAATGGAGTGCTTAACGGAACGCCCTTCGGCGTCCAAGCGGAAATTGCCATGTTCCGAATGAAATTCTAACAACAGCTCTTCAAGTCGATTCTCCGTCCAAGGAATGTTTTCGCCGTCGGCAACAACCTGCCCTTCAGATAAATCTTCGGAAAGAAGTTCTAAAACCCCATCTATGTTGCGGTTTCGCAATTGCGAAAGGAATGCAAAAATTCGAGCGCGAGCATTTGCCACAAATTTTTTCTTGTCCAGCGTAACATCCTTGGACGCTTCATCGGCATGGAAAGCCTTTTCCTCTTTCATTTCTTCGGCGATAAATTCCGGATTTTTCAATCGTTCCCATTCTTCTAAAAGGCTGGAATCCGTGCGGCGAATCAATTCATCCAAGTAATTCTGGATTTCCAAAATTTCTTCGGTTTTAAACGAATCGGGAACGGTTTGCGCCAAAACTTTATAAACGTAATTGATGTGCCGGAGCAGCAGAGCTTCCATTCGAGCCAATCCGTATTTTTTCACATAGCCGCTGAACGTATCAAAATTTTCAATCATTTCACGTACAATGGATTTGGGTTCCACATTTAAATCGCCAACCCAAGGATGTTCTTCGGCAAATGCGTTAAAAGTCGTATAGATAAAATCTCGCAGCGGTTTCGGGTATTCGACTTTGTCCAGTTCTTCTTGAATTTTATTGTATTCGGCGTGTTCCGCTTTGAGTTCTGCGTAACGAGCGTCCCTCGCTTTTTTCAGCTGCACCCGTAAAATAGGTTCTGGATTTTCGACGATGGATTCGACCAAAGAAACAACGTCAAGAGCGAAGTCCGGACTTTCGGGAGACAGTTGGGGCAGCGTGTCCAGCAAATACAACGACAGCGGCTCGTTCATCGCAAAATCGTTTTGCAAATCCAAATTCACTTGGACGTGAGCCATTCCCTGTTGCGGGTTGGGAAGAAATTCGACGATATTTTTTTCAACGAGCGATCGGAACAATTGAAACGCCCGATGCATCAATTCTTTTTTGCGCTTGGCTGTTTCATGGCAGTCTCGAATCAATTTGCGCATGGCAGAGCAACCGTCCGTTTTACGGGAAAGTACGTTGATGAGCATTCCGTGCGAAACTTCGAATCGAGAGGTCAGCGGTTCGGGAGGGGATTCAATCAAACGCCGATAAGTACTTTCGTCCCAAGGAACAAATCCCCGTTCGGGAGGTTTCCGTTTGACAAATTTCTTTCCGGTTTGAGAAGACTTTGCTGCCAATTTGGCATTTTCAATCACGTGTGCGGGAGCCTGTGCGACAACAAAGCCAATATCATCAAATCCTTTGCGGCCCGCTCGACCAGCAATCTGATGAAAATCTCTAGCGGCGAGAATCGCCGTTTTGTCGCCCGAATATTTGCAAAGCTGAGTAAAAAGAACGGTTCGAATCGGAACATTGACGCCGACGCCCAGCGTATCCGTGCCGCAGATGACTTTGAGCAATCCCTTTTGAGACAGCTTTTCGACAAGAATCCGGTATTTAGGCAAGAGCCCTGCGTGGTGCAAACCAATTCCCACTTTTAAAAAGCGTTTGAACTCTGGCCCGTAGGGACTTGAAAAACGGAAATGGTCGATTTCCTTGGCGATTGCCGCTTTCTCTTCTTTGGAACACAAATTAAGGCTCGTCAGGTTTTGCGCATTTTCTGCCGCAGACGCCTGCGTAAAATGCACAATATAAACAGGCGCCTTGCCGGAATTTACAAGTCCTTGAACCGTCGTAGAAATTTCATTCATTGAATAGGAAAAGTCCAAAGGAACCGGGCGCGTTTTTCCCGTTACCGTTACGCAGGGCTTTCCGTTCAAACGAGAAATAGCCTGTTCAAAAAAATCGGTTTTGCCAATTGTCGCGGACATCAACAAAAATCGCGTTTTGGGAAGAGTCAAAAGAGGAACTTGCCAAGCGACTCCGCGTTCCCTGTCCGAATAATAGTGAAATTCGTCCATCACGACATCTTGAATGTCTAACAATTCTCCCTCACCAAGTGCCCGATTCTCCAGGATTTCCGCAGTGCAGCAGAGAATGGGGGCCCCCATGTTGACGGTAGCGTCTCCGGTGGAAAGTCCTACATTTTCCGGTCCGAATTCTTTGCAAAGAGCCATCCATTTTTCATTGACCAGAGCTTTAATAGGGCAGGTGTAAGCGGATCGTCGTCCGTAGGCTAGGCTTATAAAATGCAGAGCTTCTGCAACGAGAGACTTGCCGCTTCCTGTCGGCGTATTTAAAATAACATTCTTGCCATCGAATAATTCCAGAATGGCGTTTTCTTGAGATTCGTACAAATAAATTTTTGCTTCTTCTGCCCAGGTGAGAAATCGTCCGAGCAAATCTTCAGAAGAGAGTTGTTCATCTTTTTGAGGGAGATAATATCGCAGAGTTTTTGACATTGCTTATAAAATAAAAAATGACATCTCTAAAAATTGCTTTGGCGCAGAAAAGGAAGAGCTATCCTCCCAATACTTCTCACCCCCTAACCACTGGCCATCGAGCACAAAGCACTTTTACCGATTTTTAAAATGAATTTTTAGAAGAGACAAAAAAAGACTGCAAATAAATGCAGCCTTTCAAAACGTTACGGTAAAGATGAAGAGGAATTATTCTCGTTGAATTAGAACTGGCGAGGAGGACGCGGTTCTTTCGGGCGAGCTTCATTGACTCGAAGCGCGCGACCGTTCGCTTCTTTGCCGTTCAGCTGTTCGATAGCTTTTTCGGCAACGGCATCATCTTCGATTTCTACAAAACCGAATCCTTTGCTGCGACCTGTATCGCGATCCATAACAATCTTTGCGCTTTTAACTTCACCAAATTCTTCGAAGAGTTTTTGAAGGTCGGCGTTGCGGAACGCAAAGGGAAGATTTCCAACATAAATGTTTTTCATAATGTATCCAGGCTGTTAAGTAAGCCTATTTTAAATAGTAGCACAATTTTAAAACGTTCAGTGGCGGTCCGGGGAAAATAAATGGCAATTTTCGCATCGATTTTTAGACGACATTGGATGAACAAATCGGTTTTCCGGATCCGGGCAAGGCTCCGTAGAACCATCAGGAAGGATCCAAAGTTCTTTGCCGGGAAATGGGCATTTTGCTCTGGACATCGCCGATTTGGGATATAAAAAAGTCCCCTCTACCACTAATGAAGAATTTTGAAATTCTTTACGGTTCAAAAAATCTTCAGGGGAAATCGCTTCCTTTTTTTGCAAATCGTTTGCTGTAGAAAGGAAAACCGCTCGATTCAGTTTAACCCGATCCACGCCCAGTTCTTCGGCCATTTCCAATACGTTCATCACTTCTTGACGATTTGTTTTGCAAACCGCCATTTGCAGAGAAATCCTAGAAAGCCTTTCAACAGATTGAGACATTTTTTGTCGAATTTCCAAAAGTTTTTCTAAATTACTTCGATAAGAATCCACATTGATGCCTGGACAAAGACTGTCTAGTGTTTGTTGTTCCGTTCCCCAGCAACTGATTTTAATGTCGCTGGAAATCGGCAAAAGTTCCTGCGCCCATAGACGGACGCCCTTCCGGGGAAAGGTTCCGTTTGTTGTCAAGTTGAGTTTCAAATGCAATTTTTGAATCAACCTTTCCAGTTTTTCAAAAGAGGAATAAAGCAGAGGCTCCCCCATCGTACTGGGAATGACTTCTCGAATTCCTTGTGCGGCATATTGGCGAATGGCGCGTTCAGCGATTTCCCAAGGCATTTCCCCTTTACCGTAAGGTGTTCCCTGTTGGCGCAAAAAACAGAGAGTACATTGCAGGTTGCACACGTCGGGATTTGTCAAAAGGGTGATTCGCAGCATTCAAATCCTTGCATTTGTCGTGGAGAGCATAAAAAAATTCCCGGATGAACGGGAATTTTTTGTTAGAAGGTGAAAAAATCACCACACGCCAAGAACAGTAATATCCATAGTAATGGAAGAACCTGCACTCTTCGGAGAGTGCGGCAAAATCACATAGAATCCCTTTCCGGTGGTTTCATCGTATTCCGGCGTCAAGACGATGTAGGAAGAAGTCAATTCAAAATCGTCCGCCACGACACCAGGAGTTCCTTTGTAACCGAAGTCGCTCATTTTCTTCGGATAATCCACGTAGTCGGCTCCGCTCTTGGTTTCTGGAACGATTTGCGAATAGCCCGCATTGATCAAGTTGCCATTTGTGTAGAGTACGGGATCACTACCAGACTTGCCCAAATACAAATCTAAGGTGGCAGCGTTCTCGTCTCGTTGCTGCTGGAAAATCAGGGTCTTGGAATCCAGATCCACGGCGTTATGTATGGTGGCAGAGGTGGAAAGCGTAATCTCCCAGACAGATAATTCCGGATCGAAAATTTCTGCCGCACTGGAACTGCTTTCTTCCACAACGCATTGTTTACTGAAAGGAATCGTGTCAATGGCGACAAAATCCTGCGAATCATTATGGCCATAAGCAATTACATAGGCAAACAGACTCCCACAATCCGAGAAAGAAGTTAAATCGAGAGCAGGCTTTAATGAATTAAGAGAAATTTGCTGAACCGGAGCGGTCAATTGAGAGAAAGAAAATGAAGAAGAAATCTGGATGTTCTCGGAATTGGCCAATTGGAATTCAATAGAATCGATGAAAGCCGCGGTGTCGATTTCGATAGCTGTCGAAATGACCCCTGTAAAGATAATGGATGTCGCCCCACTTGGCGAAGCGGCCATAGCTTGAAATTTTACTAAAGAATCTCCGCTTGTTTCAGGAAGTTCGACAGCCGCGGCGCTGCTGCTTGAATTTTCTGCCGGATCCGAACCGGACGAAGAATCGCTGCTACAGGCAACGAAGCCCAAAGATGCGACACAGGCGAACGCCGTCAAAGTTTTTTTCAAATTCATATCAAATCCTCTTTGAAATGTTTTTAGAGAAAATACACAATTTTTATGCCAAACGCACCATTTGTCCGTACGATTTTTCCTATTCTGCGAAAAAAGCCGGCACAAAAGCCGACTTTTCTTTCGAGAATTTTTGTTTTTAACGGTTATTTGATCAGGAGCATGGAATCGTCCCAAGATTCGTGTTTTTCGAACCCAAGAAGATTTGCAGTCGTTGCCGCCAAGTTGGAAAGTCCCCAGGAACCATCTTTCAAGGAAAGACGCCCGCCGGTCACGTTGTCGTACAAAATGCAGGGAACCGGATTCAATGTGTGAGAGGTTTTCGCCTTAATGGAACCGTCCTTGTTCGTTTTTGGAAGCCCGGTTTTCTTGTCCACATCGTACATTTCGTCGGCATTGCCGTGATCCGCCGTGATAATAGCGACGCCGCCCATAGCATCAATAACGGGAAGCAGACGGGCAAGTCCCAAATCAACGGCTTCGACAGCCATCGTTGCCGCTCGCAGACTTCCTGTGTGACCAACCATATCTCCGTTCGGGAAATTGCAGCGGAGAGTATTGTATTTTCCGCTCTTTACCGCTTCGATCATCGCATCGGTAATTTCTGCGGACTTCATCCAGGGGCGCTGCTCAAACGGAACAACGTCGGAAGGAATTTCCAAATAGGATTCACCGTCAAATTTATTGGAGCGGTTGCCGTTCCAGAAATAAGTGACGTGCCCATATTTTTGCGTTTCGGAACAAGCAAACTGCTTGAACCCCGCTTTGCTAAACCATTCGCCACTCGTATTTTCAATGGCTGGAGGCGGAACCAAAAAACGGTTCGGCAGCTTTAAATCGCCGTCATATTGCAACATTCCGGCATAGGTGACTTTCGGAAAACGAACTCTGTCAAATTCCACAAAGTGTTCTTCTTCAAAAGCGCGAGTGATTTCAATAGCGCGATCGCCGCGGAAGTTGAAGAAGACAACGGAATCGCCATCTTGAATGGTTCCCACCGGAGTTCCATCTTTGGCAATGACAAAGGGCGGAAGATCCTGGTCGATAGCTTTCGTTTCAGCACGGAGCGTATTGATAGCTTCGGTCGTGCAGGCAAAGTAACGCCCTTCACCCAGAACGTGAGTTTTCCAGCCGAGTTCCACCATTTTCCAGTTCGCGTTGTAGCGATCCATCGTGATTTTCATACGTCCACCACCCGAAGCGATGCAGACATCAAATTCCGAAGAACGCAATTCACTTAAGAATTTTTCAAATGGTTCCACATAATCCAAAGCCGATGTTTCGGGCACGTCTCTGCCGTCAAGCAGAACATGGACGCGAACCTTCTTTACGCTTTCTTTTTTGGCTTCGGCGATCATCGCTTGCAAATGTTCGATATTGCTATGCACATTGCCGTCGCTGAAAAGTCCAATAAAATGAAGCGTGCTGTTTTTCGCACGGACGTTTTCTGTGATTTCTTTCCAAGCGTCGCGCTTGAACATTTCACCCGTCTGGATGGATTTGGCGACGAGCGCGGCACCCTGTTCGTAAACTTGGCCGGCACCAATAGCATTGTGTCCAACTTCGGAATTTCCCATGTCCGCGTCACTGGGCATTCCAACGGCGGTACCGTGCGCTTTCAAAAGGACATGGCTGTATTTTTGCATCAACGCGTCCAAAAATGGTTTGCGAGCTTGGGCTACAGCGTTTCCTTCTTCCTTGGGGCTATATCCCACACCGTCCATCACGATGGTGACAATGGGGCCTTGGATTCCATTAAAGCCAGAAAGTTTCTTGAGCATTTTTATCTCCTCATTTGATTCAAATAAAATCTAAAAATTTTAACCTCTTTCGCGGATGATATCGCGCAAACGGGCGGCCTCTTCAAAGTCGAGTCGAGCGGCAGCTGCTTTCATTTTGGCTTCCAGTTCTTCAATGGTCGCATCTATATCGGGATCGGCGGCTTCGGGGACTGCTGGGGAAATCTTTCCGCGTTTATTTTTCTTTCCCTTGTTCATAATGTCGCCAAGAGGATTGGGCATTTCCAAATCATCGTCCAATTTGCGGCTGACCGATTTTGGAGTGATCCCATGCTCCCGGTTAAACTCTTCCTGCAATGTACGACGACGTTGCGTTTCGGCAAGAGCCTTTTCCAAACTCTCCGTCATCATATCGGCAAAGAGAATCACTGTGCCGTTCACGTTGCGGCTTGCTCGCCCCATCGTTTGAATCAAGCTGCGGTAATTTCGCAAAAATCCTTCTTTGTCCGCGTCCAGAATAGCGACCAGCGAAACCTCGGGCAAGTCCAGTCCTTCGCGAAGAAGATTGATTCCGACAAGGACGTCAAAATCCCCTTTTCGCAAACCTTGCAGCAATTTATGCCTTTCCAAAGTTTTAATGTCGCTGTGCAAATAGCGGGCTTTGACATTCACCGAAGTGAGAAAGTCCGTCAAATCTTGCGCCATTTTTTTAGTCAGCGTAGTCACCAGCGTGCGTTCATTGCGAGCGGTAACTTCCGAAATGCGTTTTAAAAGAACATCCATTTGCCCTTGAACAGGGTAAAGCTCGGTTTTAGGATCCAGCAGTCCTGTCGGTCGGTTAATTTGTTCGACAATAGCCCCACCCGTTTTTTGCAATTCATATTCTCCAGGAGTCGCACTTACAAAGAGGACTTTGTTTGGATACGCCGCTTCAAATTCCATAAAATTCATCGGTCGATTATCCAAAGCGCACGGCAAACGGAAACCATATTGTACCAGGTTCGTTTTTCGCGCCTTGTCGCCTTCGGACATTCCACCGATTTGCGGAACGCTGACATGGCTTTCATCAATCATCAAAAGCCAATCGTCGCCAAAATAATCCAGCAGCGTGAAAGGTCGAGTTCCTGGCATTCGTTCTTCCACAATTCGAGAATAATTTTCAATGCCCGAGCAGATTCCAGTCGCCCGAATCATTTCCATGTCATAATGCGTGCGGCTTTCCAGGCGAGCTCTTGCCAAGACCCGGGAATCGGCTTCGGACGTATTTCCTGATTTGCGGAATGCGGCCTCTTCTTTTGTCAATTCGTCGAGCCGTTCATTCAATTCCAGTTGAATATCTTGAGCAATTCGCTCTCTGGAATCTTCCCGCGTCACAAAATGCTTTGCAGGCGCAATCCGAATGTCTTGCAGTTCGCCTTTGGATTCGCCCGTCACCAAATCAAAGCGGCAAATCCTGTCGATTTCGTCGCCAAAAAGTTCAATGCGGATTCCCACATCGTCGTAGCTTGGATAAATTTCAATGACATCGCCTCGAACTCGAAAAGTCCCCCGATCTAGAGCAAAATCATTCCGTTGGTATTGAATGTGAACGAGTCGCATCAAAATCAAATCGCGCTCCATCGTCTGCCCAACTTGGAGGCGAACCATTAAATCGAAATATTCCCGTGGGCTTCCCAAACCATAAATGCAACTGACCGAAGCGACGATAATCGTATCGCGGCGAGTCAAAAGATTGGAAGTGGCACGCAATCGCAGTTTATCGATTTCATCGTTGATCGAAGCGTCTTTTTCGATATAGGTGTCCGTGTGGACAATATAGGCTTCTGGCTGATAGTAATCATAGTAGCTGACAAAATATTCCACCGCATTGTTCGGAAAGAACGCTTTGAATTCTTGATAGAGCTGAGCGGCCAAAGTTTTGTTGTGCGTGAGAACCAGAGTCGGTTTTCCGACATTCTTGATGACATTCGCCATTGTGAATGTTTTCCCGGATCCGGTTACTCCCAAAAGGCATTGGAATCGTTCTCCTCGGTCAAAATTTTCGGTCAGTTCCTGGATGGCTGCGGGCTGGTCGCCTGCGGCACCGTATGCGCTGTGCAAATCGAAAACCGCTCGGGTCGGTTCCAAAAATTGAGGGAGTTTCCCTGGAATGCTTTGTTCAGGAGAAAGCTTTTTTAAAAACGGTTTTTGATAAGGATCAGGACGAATGGATTTACGCGATCGAGCCATGAGTCCCAAAATAGAAAAAGAAGGCTAGCACCACGACTAAAAAAACAAAAAGGCATCCCCTCGGTATCTATACGCTCGAAGCTACTTCTTTGCAAAAATAGCCCTCCTTCCTTTTCAGTTTTTCAGGGTCATAGACCGGGCATAAACATCCAAGAAAGAGTTCGGAGCTGTTTGAATCATGTTAGATCGGGCATAACAACCGAAGGATGCCTCTTTTAATATACTCTGGAAAATAATTTGCCGCAATATCCCTATGTCTTTTTATTTCAAAAGATTTGTCATGGGTTTGTCATATTGTTAAATTCCGCCAATTTATCGTCCAACATAGAAGCCAAGACGCCAGCGATTTTTTGAGATTCTATATATAGATTTTTGTATTTGGCGTGTCGCTGCCGCATATCAAAGAGTTCGGACGTGATTTCCAGCGCCATCAAAAGGAGCGGTTTTCGAAAATTTGTGCAGGAATCTGCCCCCGCAAATGCCTGCATTTTATTTGTCACATAATCGACAATCGCAGAGAGTTCCGCATCGGTAAGGTCGGTCTGAATTTGAAACCGGTCTTTCCCGATTTCAATGTGAGTTACATGCAGGGGTGCGCCTTGAGAATCCGTTGTCATTTTAATCTCTCATTCCGATGCCAAACGAGTCGGTGGCTGCGAACCACCTTAAGCGAAAAAATCCGTCTGCGCAGACTCCTTGGCAGGCTCTTCCTGCTCGCCGTTTTCAGGTTCGACGCTCTGATTTTCTTCGTCCTGAGCTTGTACGGGGATTTCCGTTCCAAGTTCGTTTTCGATAGTGGACAGCAAATTCTGGAATTTTTCTTGGGCGTTCTGGATTTCTTCGCCCTGTTCGCCGATAATTTTTTCCATTTCAGCCAATTTTTCTTCTTTTTCGGCAAGGGCGACTTTCAGGGATTCCAACTCGGCGTCCCGTTCCGCAAGGGTGCTTTGGAGAGACTCGGCTGCGGTCTTTTTCGATTCAAGCTCTGCGGCTTGACTTTCCAATTCTCCGTTCTTGTTGGAAAGTTCTTCTTGAAGTTCTTCTATTCGGCGCGCTTTTTCATTAACGTCCGCTTGCAATGCTTGATTGCTGTTAGTGGATTCCTCGATCATTTTATCGGCGTTTGCCTTTTCGTTTTTCAAACGGCGCATCGCCTCGAGCATGGATTGAATTTTTTGAGAAAGGGTATCCAAATTTTCCAGATTCATATTTTAAAAACTCCTTGTGGTCTATTTAAAATATATAAAGTTTTGCTGTAGGGGAACGAAAAAGCTTTTTGCTTTTGACCTTCTATAAAAGTTGTCAGTGGTTAGTTGTTGGTGGTTGGCGAGCTTTGACAATCGGTCCCTGAACCTGCCGAAGGGCAGGGACCGATAACCGAACCAAAGCTATTTTTAGAGATGCTCTAAAGTGAATTTGCGCTTTCCCCATCGCTTTTCATATCGTTTAATAACTATATTTGCGCCAAAATGTTTTTGTGCCCTGAAAAGCCTTTTGCAAATCCAAGTCGGCTGAATGCGGCTTGTTTTGCAAAAGAGAGAATCCGGTGAAAATCCGGAACGGTCCCGCCGCTGTAAGGGAAGACGAAATCGGTAAATTTCAAAACCAGTGTGAACGAAAGTCCATGCGAAGGAACCGAAAGTAGGACGAACCCCGAGTCAGAAGAACTGCAAAAACAACAGCTCCGCTCCAAACGGAGATCCGAGGATAAATGCGAAAGACATTTCACCTGGATGTTGCCGACGCAACTCGTCTTGCTGTCATTTTAATGGCGGCATTGTCGATTTGTGCTATGGCGGCTACCATTCAAGATTTAGGCGTATCCGAAGTAACGCTTCCCCCGCCGACTCCTGCCGACGTTTCTCCGAGCTACGAAGAAATCACAGCGGAAGCGTGGGAAGGGCGTGGGCTTTCCGCTGCCGAAATTCTGTCGGCGTTACCGGGAATCCAAAGTTACAAACAAGGGGGATTGGGCAGTTTTCAAACGGTCAGCATCCGGGGAATCGCGGCAAAAAATATTTTGATTTGCTTGGACGGCATTCCGTTGAATGACGCCAGTGGCGGAGCTGTGGATCTTGGAAGCATTGATTTAAACAGCGTGGAAAAAATTGAAATCTACAAGGATCGGGTGCCTATTAAATTTGGAGGTTCCGGTCTTGGCGGCGTCGTCAACTTTGTGACCAAAAAAGCGTTACCCGCTCTGAAAGGTCGTATTCTGGCAAGTTATGGCAGCCATAATACTTGGGAGGGCGCAGCACAAGTCGCCATTTCTCCTAAAGACAGCATCCATTTTTCGGCAGCGATTTCCGCACGGCACAGCGACAATGATTATGAATTTACCAATCGCAATGGAACTGCCTATAATAGTGACGACGATTTTACAGACACGCGAAAAAACGCCGAGTTCTCTGAATATTCCGGTAATTTTCAATATCGGATTTTGCATAGCAATAATTTATTTTCCACCGTTTCCGCCCATTTAATTTATACGGAAGCAGGGAATCCTGGGCACGAGAGTTCGCAAACCAAAGTTGCAGATTTTGTCGGGCAGTATTCCCAATTGGGCTATCGTCTGGAATTTCCCATCTTGTGGAATTGCTTTCTTTTAGAAACGGGCGTCGTGGCGGATTTTGAAAAAAATATTTCGTCTTCTTATTACCCTTTGGATAATATCGGTTACAGCAATTCGGACTATGTGGAATATGGACTGGCCGGGTACCGCTTGCATCCCGAAATACAAGGTTCTGTAATTTTGGGCAAAATCGAAAGCTCCTTTCGCTTGGCGGGAAGTGCGGAAAGTTGGGGCGCTCGCGGAAGCGTTCAAGATTTTGGCATCACTCGATACAGCGGTTCCTTTTCAGCAGAATTAGACATTGCCATTTTTCAATGGCTGTCAGCTCTTGCCGAAGGAAGCTTTGTAAAAAATATCGACGAGATTGATGGAGGCAAATTTTTGTCTCCCACGGGAACAATTTCCATTGAAGAGGCAAAAGACCGAGAAATGAACGCATCGGCATTTGCGCAACTGCGATTTGGAAAAAAAGAATCCCTTTGGGGTGGGCACATTTCCGTGGGACGTTTTTTTCGAGAGCCACAGTTGATGGAACTCTATGGCGTTTATCGCGGAGTCCTTTCCAATCCAGATTTAAAAAATGAAACGGCTATCCGTTTTGAATCGGGCGGATTTTTGCAGACGCCTTCTCGGAAAACGATTTTTCGGGCCGTTTGGTTCAGTACATTTTTAGAAAACGGAATTTATTGGGTATCTACGGTCAATGCGATGAAAGCCTATAATGCAAGCACTGCCCGCATTTACGGAGTCGAATTAGAAATGAAAAGCAGACCTGTATCATTTTTTGAAACGGTTTTGCGGGGAACGATTCAGAATCCACGAGATAGAGGCCATATTAAAATGTACAGTGGGAACCTTTTGCCCGGCGAACCCGTTCACAGTTATTTTGTCGAAGGAAAATTTTTCCTGCCGTTCGGATTGGATTTAACATTTGACGTAAATTATCGATCCCGGATTTTTAGCGATCGAATCAATCAAACTCGCCAGCCCGCAACAGCGCGTTATAACGCCGCGCTAGGTTTTTCACCGTGGGAAAAAATGCGCTTCATTTTCGGCATCACCAATATCTCCGACGAAACTTTTACCCATTTTTATTCCCCTTATCCCGTACCCGGCAGGGAGTATAAAATTTCTTGGATTCAAAAATTCTAACCCAAACTCTAACCCATTTCCCGTTCAAACCGGGAATGTCACTTAACAAAAGGATACGACATGAATCACAAAATATACACCTTGATTTTAGCATCTTCTTTTGCTCTGTTTTTAGGAGCGTGTAGCGAAAGCAGCAGCTCTCCCAATTGCGAAGAAGATTGCATGGAAGAAATGTCTTCTTCTGGAGAAGAAAGCAGCTCTTCAGAAGATGGAGAAGATCTCTCGAAAAGTTCATCTTCCGTTGCAGACGTTTCTTCATCCAGCGAAAATTTTCAATCCTCTTCAAGCTCGGCTCTTTCTTCAGAAGAAAAATCCTCTTCAAGTTTGGGTCTTTCCTCTTCAAAAGAAGAATCCTCATCCAGTTCGGTCGTTTATTTGAACACGACCCCGAATCTGGCGGATTTAGAAACTTCTGGTGATACGTTGTTTGCCATTTTCCAGCGCCAAAGTGCCGATTTTTCGGCGATGGACAAAGGGCTTCTCGCCTTGTACAACTTGAAATCGGGAACACTTTTGGATACCATTTGTCTGCAAACAAAAAATCCTTCTGCGGTCAAAGTTTCCAATGGCGAAGCTTATGTTTCGACCAACGGCGAATACGATCAAAATTATAATTTGCCCGCGGACGAAAATCGAGGAATCGAAAAAATCAATTTGAAAGAAAAAACATCTGCACTTTGGGTGAGCGGCACAAAACTCGGTGGCGGGGCCTCTGATTTTATCATCAATAAAAAGACGGGGAAAGGTTATGTTGCCGTTTATAAATCCTATGGAAACACGCCTCTCGTTGAAGTGGATCTGACAACAAAAGCAATAAAAACCATCGATGGGATTCAAGACGCATCGGGTTCTTTGGAATATGATGAAAATGAAAATCTCATCTATGTTGGCGACCGCTTCATGGACTGGACGACATTCGTTATGCACATCGGCGTATTCTCTTATGACGGAGAAAATCTTCTTGCCATTTCAGATACAGATCCAGAAGAAGAAGTTCGTATGCCCTATAGCATCAAATCCGTTCAAGGCAAGCCCTATGTTTTCATCACCGATTTCCAGAGCGGGAAATTTTATGCGAATTATCAGGACTCTGAATCCGACGGTGTTTCCTTTTGGCAAGATTCTAAATTGGCAACAGCCAACGGGAAGCTCTATCTTATGGAGCGCAACTCGCCATCTTCCCTTGCCGAAATGGACTTGACAAACGGTAAACCGGTTTGGCAAACTTCGTTAGGAAACGGCAATCCTTATGATTTAGTCGCAGCGGACGAGGGTTCTCTTTGGGTTGCTTTTTACGACATCGCGGAGCTTCGCAAAGTTTCCGCTCAAAACGGCAAAACCATAGAATCCATTTCTACGGCAGAATTCTGCATGCGCAAATAGCGGTGACTTAAAAAATCGATTGCAATATCCATTTTTAATTTTCGCGAACCAAATTTTATCTATCCGAATTTACGGCAATCCAATTCTCGTTGGGTTGCCTTGTTGCATAGACGGATTCCAAAAATTGCAGGACGGAATTTTTTTCGCGAGGAACGAATCTTTTGTGACTCATCCAGAAAAAATCGACATCCAACGCGTTTAAAAATCGGATTTGCGCTTCGAGCAGCTGCACGTTGTATCTATCGGGAGATCCATGGCCGACAGCGGGGTAAGTGGCGTCGCCTAAAAAAGCATTTCTTCCAATGCAGAGCAGTAAAGATCCTTTGGCATGGCTGCTGGGAATAGGCAAAATTCGAATTGTTTCTCCATCGTCAAATTCAACGGAGGATTCAATTGGCGTTCCTAAATGGAAATGCTTCCAAGTTTCTTTGCTGACAAAAAGATTGTCATAGTGCAGCCTTGGCAAATTGGCGCAATGATCCTGGTGAAAATGCGAAATGATGATGTTCTTTTGCAACTTTATCCCGCAAAAATTTTCATCCAAATTTTCAATAAAATTTTTTGCCCCATCGCTTGCGCCTACGTCAAAAATCCACCATGCGGAATTTCCCAAAAAAGCATATACATCTGCACTTAAAGGAGAATTTCTGTTCGCATAGGACGCGGCGAAATGACGTAACCGAAAATCCATAGAAAAATTCAAATTCGAGCAAAAATTCCGCGGCGACAAATCGTATTGGCGGATTCAGGAAGATATTTGCAAACGAGTCCTTGATTCATTTCTTCTTTCTCTTCGATAATCATGGTGGTCGTTTTACTTACCGGCAAATATTCAATCCATTGGACAGGAACAGAATGGTAACGTCCGTCACCGCCAAAAACCTGCACCCGCTCTGTACGCGGTTCTCCCCGGAAACCAAAAGCGGTCACATCGATAGCGGATTTTCCAGAAGGCATTTCTTTTTTCAAAGTTGTTTTTAAAATATTGTCCGTAACGCATTGGGCATGCTGAAATTGCGCTTCGCCTAAATAGTTGGCAAGAGATTCCCATTCCCATGAAGAAGATTTCTTTTGGGAATCCGCATAGATATTTTTTCGGGTTCGCATTTGTTGATAGAGCGGAATGGCGAGAAGAGGGGCCATAGCAAAATAGACGGAACGAAAATATTCCTGATTCAAGCGCACAAAATTTTTTTTGCAGCGATTGAAATCATAGTCGGCGAATTGAACTGGGTTCGTGTCCAAAGTAGAGCCGGTCAAATGCCTAGGGAAAATCGCATTGATTTTTTTCTGTTTGAAGAAAATGAAATCGTCGCCATAGGACAGCGTTTTATCTTTGATCAGCGAAAGCATCTGCTTTTGAGCAAGGGCTGTAAAGAGCAGACGGTATTCCACTTCGTCGGTGCGATCCTTGGTTTCAAAAAGCGTTTCAAATTCGTGATTGTTCATCAAAGTGTATTGCGATTCGTCTTTGAGATTCTGCGAAAATTTTTTCAATTCCTTCAATTTCTTTTTCCGGCGGAAATTCTGCAAAAAGCCGTCGTCCGTCAACTGCGAACGATTGCGAGTAAATTCCAAATGCGGCGCCGCATCATTTCCGTAAAGGACAAATCCGACATTGCTGTATTCCGGATAGGGCTTTGTGATGCTCGCCGTTAAAACCTGGGAACGACGCACCATTTGCCGCTTGCCGTTGGGACCTATGGAAGATGCGTACCAGGAAATGGTCCTTCTTCCCGTATAGGTTTTACAGCCCATTTTGAACGTCTTGGAATCGGCGACAACAAACGGGTTGCCGTTGATTTCCCCGCTCTGCGCAAATAAGATAGAAGAATTTTCGTTAAGGGAACCGTCGTAGCCAAATTCATTTTCCAGTTCGGCAAGCCTTGTTTGCGTAAAGAAGGGGTCAAATTCCAAATTCGGTACGGTTTTTTGAATCAGCTTTGCAGGAATATCCCAACCAAATAAATCATTCAGAGGTTGCATAATCTGCAGAGCTTCTTCTTTTTTCTTTTGAATGTCCGCTTCTAAAAATTGAATTTTCCCGTCAAGCTGATGAATGGTCTTATTGAGGAATGCCAAAATATAAAAGAGGAGAGCTCCAGCGGCAACAAGTCCGATAATTCCCGGCGTAGTCTGC
This sequence comes from Fibrobacter intestinalis, assembly GCF_900167415.1. Lineage (GTDB taxonomy): Bacteria > Fibrobacterota > Fibrobacteria > Fibrobacterales > Fibrobacteraceae > Hallerella > Hallerella intestinalis. The sequence continues at coordinate 20,083 of NZ_FUWU01000043.1, forward strand.
TCCGTAATGGGCCAAATCAAAGCAGAGCCAACGGCAAAAATCCCGCAGATAATTCGTAAAATCCCCCAATGCGAGCGGGAAGTCGCCAAAGAATCCCGCTCATTGGATTGGTTGAAAATTTCTAGACACAACGACTGATTTTTTTCTTTGTCAATTTTTGCCTGCTTGAACAATTCGTCAAACGCTTCTTGCGCATTTTTCAAGAACAAGTCGCAATACTCGTTCTTGTAACGTTCCAGCGGGTCGTAAACAGTCGTTTGCATCATATTCGTAAAAATAGACCGCCCCAAATAAAGAGAAACGGCGGTCAGGATTTGTTCAAATCAGAAAGCTTGTTAAAAGAATGTTTCCCTAGCGCGGGCTTTCGTTTCTGCGGATGCCGTAAACGGAATACGAGTCGTGTATCCTGCGCGAGCGGCGACAATCTGCTTGGTCGGCCAAGAAAACACGTCTGCGTTCCATTGGTTTACCGTGTCGTTGTAAAGGCTGCGTGCTGCGGTGATTTCACGCTGCAAATAATCATTCTGCTGCATGGCGTCGGCAATCGCCTTGTGCGCTTTCAGTTCGGGGTACGCTTCCACTTGCGGGAAAAGGCGTCCAAAGCTGCGATCCAAATCGCGGGACACCGTATTGCGGGCTTCTTCAGAGAGGTGCCCGCCTCGAAATGCGGCGACGGATTTCATCACGTCTTTGTCCAAATCGATGGCCTTATTGACGAGCGGAGCCACGTTCTGCAAAATCTGTACCCGTTGTTCCAAATAATTATCGATAGTCGAAGCGTCAGCCTGAATTTTTTGCTGCAATTGCATAAAATAATTTTTGGCGCCGATTTTCATGAACAAAAAAATAATTCCAGGCAGAATGCCGCAAAGCCAAAGCAGAATTTCAAAAAGGGTAGAGCCGAATCCGACACGGACGGGCAGTTGCTTTTCGATGACGTTAATGTCTCGGCCAGCCGCATTTACGGTACCGCTCATTTCATCCAGTTCATTTGCCATATAAAAACTCCTTTTTATTTCTTATTCAAATTTAAAATAATATCCTTTGAATCGATTTGCGAAATTTTTTAGGGAATTATATATGGCCATTTTCTAAAAATGGGAATTTGCCCACTCAAGGACAAATTTCTAACCACGTTTACTAAATTGTTCGCTTGAGGACACTATGTTTTACAAGATGATTGAAATCAAATGCCGCGAGTGGCATTCATCCCCGAAGCTGTGAGTTAAATCCAAAGGTTGTTTATCCGCTTCGTTCCGGCATAGGTTTGCCAAAAACTTTTTAGAAAAGTATAACGACATATCTTTGCTTGCTGACCTTATGGGGCACGAAAACATTGAGACGACGCGCATTTACTTGCGTAAGACAGCCTGCGAACAGCAGGAAATCGTAGATAAATTCGTAACGTGGTATAATACTTGCTAAAACCCTTTTAAAGCTCTTGCTAGTTTTTTCATTATTGGCTATAATTATATCAAATATTAGATTAGCCAAAGCAAGTAGGTGCAATTATGTACAGAAAACGTCACGCGGAAGAAACCGTAAAAAAGCTATCGCAAATGTTCGGAGCGGTACTCGTTGCCGGACCTCGGCAGGTCGGTAAAACAACTATGCTCAAAACGCTTACTCAAAATATCGGCTATGTTACACTCGACGATATTATCGTGCGAACGGCAGCACGGGAACAAAGCAGTACATTTTTCAAAGACAACCCGCCACCCGTATTCGTGGACGAAATTCAAAAAGCACCGGAACTGTTTGAGCAGGTTAAAATGTACATCGACCGCGACCGCAAAAAAGGGCAATTTTATATGTGCGGTTCGCAACAATTCGCTATGATGAAAGGCGTTTCGGAATCGCTTTCGGGTCGCATAGGGCTTTTGACTTTACTCGGATATTCCTTGCGCGAAATTTACGACATTGACTTTAATATGCCGTTTATTCCGACAGAAGAATATTTTACGGCACGAAAATCGTGCCTAAAAAATGTCGATTACGATGACGTTTGGAAAATCATTTGGCGCGGCAGCATGCCCGAACTGTTCGAAAATTCCGACTACGATTGGCAAATGTTTTATGGTGCTTACCTACGCACTTATATCGAACGCGACGTTAAAGACTTAACCGAAATTGGCGACACGGTAAAATTCTCTAAATTTATGGTTGCCGTCGCCGCTATGACGGGCAACATTCTAAACAAAGCCTCGCTCGCGCGCGATGTGGGGATCTCCGAACCTACGGCAGAACGGTGGCTTTCCATCCTTGTAGCGTCAAATATCGTCTTCCTTTTACGACCCTACGCAAACAATATAACAAAACGCGCCATCAAAACGCCCAAAGTGTATTTTCTCGATACGGGACTTGCCGCGTATCTTACAAAATGGAACACGTCAGACGTTCTCAAAAACGGAGCTATGGCGGGAGCGTTCTTCGAAAGCTTTATCGTATCGGAAATTATCAAAAGTCACTACAATAAAGGTATTTTGGAACCGCCAATTTATTTCTATCGCGATAAAGAGATGAACGAAATCGACTTATTGATAGAGAATGCCGGAACGCTACACCCTATCGAAATCAAAAAGCACGCCGATCCTGCAAAAAAAGATATGGAAGCCTTTGCCGTGCTGGATAAAATCGGCGGCGTAAAACGCGGCGCGGGTGGCGTAATTTGCCTTTATGACAACCTTGTAACCCTGAACGGCAATGACCGTTGCATTCCAATTCAATACGTATAATGTTTCCATTAAAAGGGCCGTCGCAGATTAATTCTTGCTTGCGACAGCTTTTCACTTTATAATTTTACAAATGTCTCGTTGATTTTATTCACTATGCGCTGTTGCTCGGCAAAAGGCGGTAATACGGCTAATGTTTTTTTCTATATCCGAAAGAACCCAATTTTTATTCCCTACACCGCGAGTATTCTCGGCAGCTTGTTCTTGTACCAGTGGACTTTTTAAACAGTAGATAAAGTATTGTGGAGTTATATAGTCTCCCCTTAAAAAGTCTCTTCGCGGGAGCGATACAAAGGCAATCACGGGTTTTATCCGTATTGGGCCATCCAATGCAGATAAAATACAGCCATTCCAACAGGACAAAAAAGCGTCTCATCGGAGTCGAAGCGGGCGGAATCAGTCCGAACTTCGGTGAAAATGCCCGCCCTCTTGCAGAACAGCCAGTGCGCCTTTTCTTTTGACTCCAGGCGGTGCCTTTCTTCGGGACTTCCGGTATTGCCATCTTCGTCGTGCTGGATTCCTTTTGTCCGCGGTAGCTCCAGGCGGTTGCAGAAACGCCGGTCGCGACGAATTTTCTTCAACATCCACCTGTAGAACTGCATTTGCGGAAGACCGTGATCTCCTACGATTTTCTGTACCTGCTCTATTATTTTATTCGCAAGCTTGGCGTCCGTCGGGAACGTGACGCTCTTCTCCTGCACCGTTGTGTCGAGGAGAACCGGGTCCCACCCCGTCGGGCCTTCGAGAACTCGGTTTCGCACTTATTCCTGTTAATTCTGTCCGCAAGAGTATAGAAGAAATGCAAGGTTTTCGGTCATACATTAGAAACCCTTGCAATAATTTCACAGGGTCAAAATTCATTCCGCTCAATAATTATGCGGATTGGACGAAATTTTAAGGGAGGGCTAAAATAATATCATTTAAATCGAATAGATTTTCAAGTCGAGAAGATTTTTGGTTGTCATTTTCCAGAACTTCTCCATCCTTTCTCTTCATCCGCTTTTCCTTAAGCCTCAATTTTATCTATATTTCCAATAACATAGTCCGGCGGTTCCGTGTAAGCGAAACTTCCGGGCACGGTTTTTGAGTATTTGCTCTTATTCTGGGACCTGAAAAATCACCACTTTCAACGTTGCGAAGGAATAAGGCAGACGCTCACGCTCCATTATGGGGCGTGGGCCGTTTGTGCCTATTGCGCAACGGGGTTGTGGTGACCCTTCAGGTTCAATAGCTGACGGCCCACGCCTTTTTTGGCTGGTTCGAGCTTCGAACAAGGCAAGTACGCACTTGCATTCGAGGCTTCTTTGACGAACCAGATTATTTCAAAAGAACGCGTTGCGCAAAACGGCGAAGTCTTCACCGCCCCGCGGGAAGTGAACGCTATGCTCGACCTTGTCCAAGGCGAATCCTACCGGATTGATTCCAAATTTTTGGAGCCAAGTGCAGGCACGGGAAACTTCCTCGTCGAAATTCTCCGTCGCAAGTTGAAAACGGCAAAAGATTTCGCAACGGATCAAGCAAAATGGGAAAACGCCGCTCTGCGTTCCTTGGCGTCAATTTACTCCATCGAATTGATGGAAGACAATGTTGAAACAAGCCGAAAGCGTTTATACGAAATTTTTCAAACAGAATACGAATCGCTTTTTGTAAATTCTTTCCATCGGGAAATTTCCAAAGCGGCAAAATTCATCATCGAAACGAACACGATTTGCGGCGACACGTTAAAAATGCTACGCGCCGACGGAACGCCTATCGCCTTTACCGAATGGAATTTCAAAGGCGAATACGCAATGCGGCGGTTATTCACGCTCCAATCGTTGATTGAGTGGAACCGGGCGCAAGAAGCCATACAGGGAAATTTGTTTGCCCAGGAACTTCTCCCGCAAAAAGTACACCGACCCACCAAAATCAAAAATCTGAAGGACAAATAATGAACGAAAATAAAAACAGACTTAATGCAAAAAATTTTCCCGTCGATATTTTGGCTTTGCTCGACGGACTCCGCCCAGGCGAAGAAAATACGAATGTCTTTACGCCGCAAAAAGTCGTCAATGAAATGCTCGATATGCTCCCGAAAGAAATCTGGAAAAGCTCAACCGTGAAATTTTTGGATCCGGTCTGCAAGTCGGGAATTTTCCTTCGCGAAATTGCGAAGCGCCTAGTGGACGCCCAAGCGATTGATGCAAATGGGAACAAACTGAAAGGAAGAGAGCGCCTCCCGGTTATCCGGCACATTTTGCAAAATCAGATTTACGGAATCGCCACCACCGAAGAAGCAGCAATTATCAGCCGACGCACCGTTTACGGCTCGCAACGGGCGGATTCCAGATATTCCCTCAGCGAATTTAAAGACAGCGCGGAGGGAAACATCCGGTATCGGGAATGCTCGTCCCGGAATGAAAAGCGAAAAGAAGCGTATCCTTTTTTGGATTTGAACATCTACGAAATCTTTGGAGAAAATATGAACTTCGACGTGATTATCGGAAATCCGCCGTATCAAGAAAATGTCGGAATCCAAGCAAAAGCTTTTGGTGTGAATATATTCAATCTTTTTGTTGACCAAGCTCGAAATTTGCAGCCAAATTATTTAACCATGATCATTCCTTCAAAATGGTTTTCTGGAGGTAGAGGATTAGATGCGTTCAGAAACTCTATGCTGAATGATACACGAATTCAAATTATCCATGATTTTTTTGACGCTTCGGAATGCTTTCCTCCTTCTGTTGAAATAAAAGGCGGGGTCTGCTATTTTCTCTGGAATAAAGAATACCATGGTGATTGTGTTATTTATTCCCACGAAAATGGTCATATCAACAAGATGAAAAGACCGTTGTTGGAAAACGGTGGGGATGTATTCATCCGCTATAACAAAGCCATTTCCATTCTACATAAAGTTGAAAAATCCAAAGAAACAAACTTTTCCTCATTGGTTAGCGTACAAACTCCTTTTGGCTTGGTTTCCAGTTTCTCCCGTTTTCATCAAAACAATACGGGAAACGAGATAAAAGTATACGCCAAAAACAAACAACAGGGATTTTTAGATTCCGCAATAGACATATCCAAAAATCAAAATTGCATTGATAAATGGAAAGTCTATGTTCCGAAAGCTGTCGGATCCGGCAAGATGAAGGACGATTGGTTGAATCCGATTATCGGAGAACCTCATTCCGTTTGCACACAAACTTACTTGATGTTTGGCCCTTTTGAAGATAAAAGAATCTGCGAAAATGTTATTTCATACACGCAAACAAAGTTTTTTCATTTCCTATGGGGATTAAAAAAGGTAACACAAGACGGCATGAGGGATACTTATTCCTTCATTCCGCTCCAAGACTTTTCCAAGCCATGGACAGATGCGGAACTTTATGCGAAATACACATTGACTGAAGAGGAAATCGCATTCATCGAATCTATGGTCAAGCCTCTGGAGTAGTTATGCTTAAAAATGAATTTGCACTGGATCAAAGACAAAAGCCGTTCACGCCGACCATTTACGCATACAAAGACGAACGTTGGCCGGGAATGCTAAAAGTCGGCTATACGAGCCGCACAGTCAAAGAACGTATGAAGGAACACTACCCGACCGCCACGCCGACAACCTCTTACACGGTCGTTCTCCAGGAAAGCGCGTTCAAGCCGGACAATTCCTATTTTGACGACCATCCCGTGCACCACGCACTCGAACGCCTCGGTTGCAAACGGATTGAAATCGAAGATGGCGAACGCCGATATGGCGAATGGTTCAAATGCGCCCCGGAGCAAGTTCTGACCGCGATTGAGTCCGTCCGGCAAGGCCGCGAAATCGAGCGGAGCCGCTACAATACATTCCCTATGCGCGACGAACAGAAACGCATTGTGGAAGAAACCGCAGCATATTTTGAATCCCACCCCAAAACGCCCACATCGCCTGCACCGCAATACCTATGGAATTGCAAAATGCGTTTTGGAAAGACTTTCGCCGCATACGAACTTATGAAACGGGAAAACTGGAATCGGGTTCTCGTTCTCACCTACAAGCCCGCGGTCCGCAACGCTTGGCGGGAAGATCTCTTGACTCACGTCGATTTTGAAGGATACCAGTTCATAAGCACGGATACGATTCCTTTCGAAGACGCGGACAAGAAGCGTCCCATTGTCTGGTTCGCCTCGTTCCAGGATTTTCTCGGGAAAGACGAGCTCGGCGAAATGAAGCCTAGGAATCGCGCCGCTGCCGAAATCGAATGGGATTGTATTATTATCGACGAATCGCATTTTGGTGCCGGGACTTTTGCCGCGCTCGCTTTGACCGGTGAAAATGCGGAACTCGAACAAATTGCCAATAACGCTCCCGACAACTCCGAAGATGCCGACAGCATTTCGGATGACGATAAAAAACGGTTTGTCGCCGCGGCGCACTTGAAAGCCAAAAACAGGCTATTCCTTTCGGGAACGCCCTTCAAGGCTCTGCGCACGGGTTCTTTCAACGACGACGCCATCTCGAGCTGGACATATTCCGACGAACAGGCCGCCAAAGCGGAATGGGACAAAAAATATCCCGATGGGAAAAATCCCCGCGGAGAAACAAATCCCTATGCGATGCTCCCGGAATTGCAGCTTTACATATACAAATTGCCGGGCTCCATTTCGCCCGACGATTTGCAAAGACAGGAGCGCAATCAATTTTCGCTCAACGAATTCTTCCGGGCGAACTCCCCATACGGCGATTTAGAAAAATCGGAATTTATCCATGCGGAAAATGTCCGCAAATGGCTGGATATGATCCGTGGCGGCGGTTTTTGGGAACAGGAGCAACAGAATCGCCCTAACGACGATTCGCGCCCCGTCATGCCCTACTGCGATGGAAAAAATAATCTCGCGCATACTGTCTGGTATTTTCAAAGTGTCGCATCCTGCTACGCTATGCGGAATTTATTAAGAGACGATATCTATTGGGATTCTTACAAAGTTATTCTATGCGCCGGGAGCGAAGCGGGCTCAGGCGAAGACGCCCTAGGTCCTGTGAAAGAGGCCATCATTTCGAATAAAAATACGATTACGCTTTCGTGCGGAAAACTCCTCACCGGCGTTACGATTCCGGAATGGAGCGGCATCTTTATGCTGAACGACAAGAAAACTCCGGAAGCCTATTTTCAATCCGCCTTTCGCGTGCAATCGCCATGGTATTACAAGACCGGCGAAATTTCCCATTTGGATTCGTGCGCCATCCGCAAAAAGAAATGCTTTGTTTTCGATTTTTCTCCGATTCGCGCTCTTGAACAAGTGCGCCAATATGCCGAAGGCCTTATCGCCAACGCCGGCGACAGCGAATCCGCGAAGAATGTCGAAGAAGCGATCCAGAACTTCATCCGGTTCCTACCGATTATCAGCTGCGACGAAAGTGGTATGGCGCCAATGGATCCGAAAGCGATTCTTGAACAAATTTACTGCGGCGATTCTTCACCTGCGTTCGTGCGCAAAGTGCGCCATCTTTCCGTCCATATTTCTGACGAATTCTTGCAGGTGCTCAACAACAATCCCGATTTATACCAAGCGCTCCGCGAAACGAATCCGGACGGACTCCCACCAAATCCACCTTCCAAACAAGAAGACAACAAGAACGTCGGCATCACGCCCGGAGACGGAGACGCATCCTCTCCCGAAAAATCCAGCAAAGAAAAAAAGGAGCGCAAGACAGACATCGAAAAACTCCGCGACCGGATTCGAGTTCTCTGTGCGCGGATTCCACTCTTCATGTATTTGACAGACAAGCGGGAACGCGACATCCTTGAATGCCTCGAATCAGACAACGCCCCCGAACTCTTTGAAAAAATCGTGGGAATCAACCAGAGGCTTTTCGAAAAACTCCTGCTCGCTATTGACAAAAGCGATCTCGTCCGCATCATTATTTCTTTTCACGGTCTCGAAGAATCGAGTCTTTCGTGTTACGGCATAAACTTGCACAATGCGGAACAGCAGGAATTGAAATTCATCTAGTGGAAGCAAAGCAACCTCTCTCGAAAATACGAGAGAATGTTGCTGCGCCTGTCGCAAGCTCCCTTCTTGTCCCGCCCAAGTTGAACTTGGAAAATTTTGGCAAAGCTAATAAGGGAGTCTGTCAGATCTGTTGGTTAGCCCAATAATCCTCACGTTCTCTTGTCGCATTATACAATTTTGTTCTTCGTTCTGCAAGTCGTTCCTCCATCTTTCCTGCGAAAACCTCGTCAGGAGTCAGGAATCCGATTGCGGAATGTAGCCGTTCCGAGTTGTAGTAATTGATCCAGTCCGACATTTTCCTCTTTGCATCGGAATAGTCCTGGTAAGCGTCACGACGGACTTCCTCCGCCTTGAGGGTCTTG
>NZ_FUWU01000075.1 GCF_900167415.1 Fibrobacter intestinalis
ACTTCGTAAACTTCTCGGAAGTGTATTGCGAACCCTGATCGGTATTGAACACCTCCGGCCAACCGTACTTGCCTACGGCCTCCAGAAGCACATCCACGCAAAAGTCCGACGACAGCGAGTTTGAGAGCCGCCATGCGAGTATCCGGCGGCTGTACCAGTCGATAATCGCGGTCAGGTACACGAACCCGTGCTTGAGCCGGATGTAGGTGATGTCGGTACTCCGCACCTGGTTCACATGCGTTACTTTCACGCCCCGAAGCAGGCAGGGATACTTCCGATGCGTCGCGTTCGGCACGGTTGTGCGGGGCCCCGGATGGATGGCATGGATACCCATCTTGCGCATCAGAGTGCGGATGAGATCCCTGCCGACTTTGATACCGAAGTCCCCCCGCAGTGCGGCCTTTATCCTGCGCTGACCCGATGTCGGGTCAGCGGTGTAGATTTCGTCGATGGCGTTCATGATCTCGATCTTGCGTTCGGACACCGCCGGTACGTAGTAGACTCCGCTTCGGGAGATGCCCAGCAGCCCGCACTGTTCCGTGACCGTGTATTCAGTGTCCTGACGATCCACCATGTCCTTCCTTACAGAAGCCCCAACTTCTTCAAATTTTTTTTAGGAACTCGATGTCGCGCTCCTTCTTGCCGATGAGCATGTTGGCCTTCTCGAGTTCCTCGATGCGCTGCTGTTCCTTCTTGGGGCCGCCGAAGACGAGCGAGGCGTTCTTGACCAGTTCCTGCTTCCATTGGCTTATCATGTTGGGGTGTACGCCGAACTCGGCAGAGAGTTCGCCGAGAGTCTTGTCTTCGCGGAGGGCGGCGAGTGCGACTTTCGCCTTGAACGCGTCGTCCAGCACTCTGCGGGTGCGTTTCGCGGTCTCGTTGATGCTTGCGCGGCTGCTTGCCGCCTTCATGGCGTTGTTGTCCATTTTGAGTTCCTTTCTTGAGTTGAATTTAGTTTTTTTCAACTAAGGAACCGTATTTTTACTGTCTAAATTTTTCCGACCGGTTTACTTTTCAGGAGCCAATAATCCTTTCCTGAAATTATCCCAATAATCATTTTTGATAAAGTTGTAAACGACATCAGTTCGTCCTTCTATTTCAAACAGGTAAGCCCTTTCTGCCATCCTGGCAACTTCAATTAGAAGATTCACATATTTTTTGAAAGTTTTGCCAAGTTCCTTTTCCAACCAAACATATAGTTCATTGTTCGTAAACTTTTCACTTAGAACTTCATAAACCTGTTCGGAGCGAAGAATTTCGTTTTCGATACTCTTGTGTTTCTTTTCAACTTGTTGCGTCTTGATTTCGTTTACGACTTCCTATTTTTCGACTTCGATAACTTCGGCATCAGCCACTTCATCTTCGAGAAGCCATTCTTTCTTGCGGCGTTCCAGTTCTGCCTGCAACTTTGTCTTAGCGGCATCCAACTGTCGTTGAGCAAACCTTGCAGCATAACTTTCGGCTGCGCTTACAAGGTTTTCGGCCAATTTTGTACCACCAATGGATTCCATGTCAAAGCGAGGTCCGCCAAAGGCATTGGTCACTGCGCCAAATTTGAAGTCGGGAATTTTGAATGTTGCGGAAGCGATGTTGCGAACTTTCTCGACGATCTCCTGAATTTTCGCAACTTTTTCCATCAGCTTCTGATATTTTTTCTCGGCAGCAGACACAAGGTGCATAGCCTTCTGCTTCCTGGATGCATTCAGCTTCGCAGACTTCTTTTCTTCAAGTCTAACTTTTTCAGTCTCCAGCGACTTGACTTCCATTTCATGGACGGCCTTGCTCTCGGCAATTACAGCCTTGTCGCACTTGGCCTTGAACACCTGCAACTGTTCCGCATCCTGTTTTTCAAGGATGGCAAGCAAGTCGCGACCCATCTGGCAAGCATCCTTCGCCATGTCAACAGCGAGTTTGACAATAACCCGGAATCTATAAATAGAGCGTTTTTAGTTAGCGGAATTCAGGATAGAATCAATGGAGAGCCCCATTGCGCGAGCCTTCGCCAACATTCCCGGGTCGATAGGCGGGGCGAACAGGGCGAGGGCCCGTTTTACCCCCTGGATATTGAGGCTGTCAGCATAAACCTTGCCCGCAGAAAACGGAACCCCGCTCTTGTTAAGCGATCCAGAAACTGTCCAAATTTCAGGTACAGGGTAGGCCACGAAAACATCCTTAATATAAATTATCTTTAATAATATAACATTTTGTAAAAAAAAAAGAATAATTTTTTAGTGTGTTATCATCGCTAAAGAAGCCCAATCTTGGCTGAAAGCAAAAAAAATAACCGACATTTTCAACCAAGAATAAAGGCAAATATGGAATTTCCTAAAAAAGCTATCCCCTCTTTTTGCGTTTCATATAATCATCCTCCAAGTTTCTTTTCCAAGAATCATCAGAAGCAGTTGCACGATTTTGCCGGATGTCGCATAGGAGCATCTCCTGCGCTTCGTACATTTTTTCGACACCTTCTTCGTCCGCAATAAAATTCGCAGCACGACTGCTGTGGATGCCAATGGATTCCGCCGTTTTTATAGCGTCGATATTGGCGCCGAGGAAAAGGAATTCCCAACCGTATTTTTCCTTTTGCCTTTTAATCATCGATTGCACTTGCTGAATGGAATATTCATGGCTGTCATTTTCGTAGCCGTCGGTTGTGATAACGAAAATCGTCTTTTCCGGGCGGTCCTCTTCGCGGGCGTATTTGTGTACATTGCCAATGTGATGAATGGCTCTTCCAATGGCATCCATGAGAGCGGTGCTTCCCCGGGCGTAATACTGTTTTTCGGTTAAAGGAACCACATTTTGTATAGGGATGCGATCGTGCAAAACTTCCATTTCATTGTCAAAGAGCACCGTGGAAACACAGGCTTCTCCCTTTTCGTTTTTCTGGCGATCCAGCGTCGAATTGTATCCGCCGATGGTTTCCTTTTCAAGACCACTCATAGAACCGCTGCGGTCCAAAATAAATACCAGTTCCGTCAATCCTTTTTTCATATTTATCTCCTTGTTATTTACCATGTGACTGGTTTGAAGTTTCGATGTTTTCAATCATCGTAGCTTAATAATAGAAGACTTCAAAACAAAAAAGGTCGCCTGCAAAGCGACATTTTAAAAGCGTTTTCAAAGGATTTTGTTAAGCGCCCAAGGTCGTCTGCCCGTACTTAAAAAGCACCGTATTGATTTCCCAGATGTCGTATTTTTGGTGCGAGATAAAATAGGACACAATGAGGTCGCCCTTGTTCGAAGGCGAAAGGGCGTAACCCGCGCGGGACAAAAGGTCCTTTGTTTCATCTAGATTCAGCTGCAAGGCGATAGACAGGGCGATGGCAGTTTTCTTCTTTGGCGAGTAATGGACATCGCTGCGGATTTTAGAAAAATGCTTGCGGTCGAGATTCGCTTTTTTGTAAACATCCACGTCGTCAAATTTCTTGTTCTGAATCAGGCTGAATAGTTTTTGCTGAAATGTTTCCGCGGCGTGATTGATGACTTTTTCCAACGATTCTTCTTTGGGGTCGATGGAGGGTTTCGTGCAAATATTTCGGAATGCACATTCCCTTCTAACCTCCAAATTTTCGAAGGACGCCAACGAAAAACTTGAGCATTCGTCGTCATTCGACTGGAGCACCGAATTCTCGCCACAATCCATTTCAAAAGCGGACAGTTTGCTACGCGAATTCAAATTCCATTTTTCACTGTAGGAATCTTTTAGGGCGATGTAATTTTCGTCGATATACGAACGAACATCATTCTGCAAGTTCTGCGAAAGTTCAAACGAACGTTTATCATAGACGACCAAAAGAACGTCCATTTCATTTGTTTGCAAAAAATCCCGAATGGTTTCTACAGCAACAGAAAGAGCCTTGTCCTTGGGAAACAGGTAAACCCCGCTAGAAATCAACGGGAAAGCGATGGATTGGCATTCCAGTTCCTTCGCTTTTTCCAGATTTTTTTCATAGCACTTGCGCAAAGCCAATAGCTCGCCCGACTCCCCGCCTTTCCAGACAGGCCCTACCGTATGGAAAACATAATTCGCAGGCAGCGCAAACGCCGGCGAGACCGCCACTTCACTTGTTGAGAGCGATCCAATGGCTTGACGTGCCTTCAGCATATTTTCAAAGCCGGCGCCGTTGTAAATGCTTAAATCGCAGGAGCCTCCACAAATCGGTTCCGGATTTGCCGACATGACGATAGCATCCGCCCGGACTTTAGAAATATCGTTACGAACAATGCGAAAAGGCATAAGCTACATCAGGAACAGGGAAATTTTCCCAAAATCCAAAATGGTGATGAATACGAAAAAGCTGATAAAGAACGCTGCCGCAACATTTTGGATAACGCTTTGGGTTTTCGTGGAAAGGGGTTTTCCACGGAGTTTTTCAATGGCCAAAAACAGCAGGAGGCCGCCATCGGTAATCGCCAGCGGGAGCAAATTCATCACACCCAAGTTGATGCTGATAAGGGCGAGCAGCATCAGAAATTCCTGAAATCCGCTCATCCAGACGTTGCCCATTACCGCCACAATGGAAACGGGACCGGAGAACGCATCCACTTTGACCTGCCCTTGGAACATCCGTTTGAAATAGCGGAAGATGCTGGTCGTCATTTTCCAACTGGTGGCGCAGGTTTTTGTAAACGCCTCCACAGGACCGCGGCGGACGAGTTTGGTTTCGCGGAAAAGCACATAGCCCATTTGGATCCCCACCATATAGCGCTTGTATTCCGCATTGTAAACCGGGGTCAAACTTTTGGAAAGAGTGTCGCCGTCCCGGACAACGGAAATGTTTACAGATTCGCCTTGGGAGCCGTCAATTATCCGCACCACATCTTCGTAGCGGGAAATATGTTCGCCGTTGATTTCTAAAATCGTATCCCCTTGCAAAATGCCCGCCTTTTCCGCCGCCGATTCTGGCAAGGGTCCCTGCCGAACAACGACTCGATTTTGCGGGTAAATGCCAATGTCCCCGATGCCCATCTTGATTTCACCATCCGAGGAATCCTTGCCGGGCACGACGAGTTCTTCGGGAACTACCGCGATTTCTAGCGATTCACCTGCCCGATTCACTTTCAAAGAAACTTGCGCACCGAGACTCACGCCAATTTGCTCGCGAAAATCGTCCCAGCCCTGAGTCGGTTTGCCGTTCAACATAAAAATCGTATCCCCAGGAAGAATCCCAGCCGTTTCCGCTGGAGAATTTTTGCCGACAAAGCCCACGATCAATTCGTTTTTGGCAGGCTCCTGAACGCCCACCATATAGAGCACCATCAAAAGGATAAAAGCAAAAGCGATGTTCACAAAGGGACCTGCAAAAGCAATCGCCGCCCGCGCCCCGACGGATTTTCCCATGAAATCGCGGTCACCGGGAAGAGTTCCCTCCGGCAAGGAATCCGGATTTTCCCCCGCCATAGCCACATAACCGCCGAAGGGAATCGCCGAAATGCAATACTCCGTTTCCCCGCGCTTGAATTTCAAAAGTTTTTTGCCGAAGCCGATGCTGAATGTATTGACCTTGACGCCTTTCCACTTGGCGACCAAAAAATGTCCCAGCTCGTGAATCGTCACTAAAAAACTCAACGCCACAAGGCCCAGCACAAACATCAAAATGTTGCTAAAAATCGATTCCATCAAAGGGAAATGTAGTAAATAGTCGCCAGAGAAAGTAGTAGCATTCAGGGCCTTCTGCGATCGAACAGAATATCCGTCCGTTTCCTATTCCGCAAATTTTCAAAACCGGTTACACAATCCTTAGGGCGTTACCGTAAACGGCGCAAGCCCTTGGGCATAGGAATCTCTGCGCCGTCTTCTTGCAGCAAATAAATGTTATCAAGACTGATGTAGCCCTTGCCGCTATGCCTCGCCCGGAACGAGATATTTTTGATTTGATTCGGATCGAGCCGTTCGACGATATTTCCCCAACCTTCTTGCGCCATATTTTCCCAGATGAGAGTGTCACGCACCCAGCTGCCATGCGTATTGCGAAGAATTGCCATGAACTCGTCGTAATCCTTGACTTGTTCACTAGCAACCTGCACTTCAAAATAGCCTTCAGGATTGTCGTGATGGGTCGCATAATCAAAAACGATACCCGCCGAATGACGAATTTCAGGAGGGACCACATAATAAGCACCGGCAAAGTTCGGCCATCCTTGCGCTGGCGGCTGTTCTATGAAAAAATCGTGACGAATAAATCCACCCTGCGGAGGAGCACTGTTAAAAATTTTTGCACCCATTGTCGTCGCATTGTCACCGAACGCCACCGGAAACCAGTTCACGGCATCGATCCCGCTATCGAAATTTTGCAGGACGCTTGTCGTACGGTAAGCACCGCGGACACGGAAAGGAATTTTCAATTCGCACATCTTTTGGCCCAAACCCGAAATTTTCAGCGTGATATTTCCGGAAAACGGTTTTGCCTTTTCCGAAATCGGTATTTTAACATGAAAACTTTCGATGGACGCATTCCACTTGCCATCATCGGGTTTTATCCAACCCTCTGTGCCGAGTTCCGCGATTTCAAAAGTCGCCCCCGTCAGCTGTCCATTGCGCTGAACCGCCGTAACAAACAAATCCAGAGAGTCGCCGGGAAGAAGAACTTTTTTTTCAAGCGCAGCCGCAAGGATTTTAGGCTCGCTCGCCGATTCGCCGCCAATGACTTTCGGCTGGATTTGCACAACCGCCATACCAAATGGGGGAATGGCGATATCCTTATTCTTGCTCGGATTGATTCGGCGTCCGCTGGGTCCCATTTTTGGATAAGGATAAGCATTTTTTTGATTACCCACCCATTTAAACTGTTCTTCGCCAAAAATTTCCACTTGTGTGCGCACCCAATCCCCTTTGCCAACTTCAGCAAGGACATTCGAGTCCGGCACGCTGGCACGATCTATCTGCACCACCTGCGTAATTTCAGACAAATTAACAAGTAATATCCGAATGGAATCCCCTTTGCCAATGGCATAAGCAGAAACGTCCGACGAAGAACTTTCCACCGGCAAAGCCGAAAAATCCTCTTCTAGAAAATCCATAAATGTCATGTATATGCCAAAATATTCCGCGGTCGGTTCCAACGATTTCCAATAATTCCAAGAGCCTTCCTTGAGAAGTGCGGAAAGGCTAATCGTTCCCCAAGTGCTGTCAGGCCCCCGAAATAAATCCCCAAAAGCGTCCCAAGGAAGCACCTGCAAGCGGTTGCCAAAACGCATAGCATATTGGGCAAAAATACTAGCCACACCGGCTGCCTGCGGGTAATCCATCAACAAATGATGTCCTTGAACACAAGTGCTAAATTCCGAAAGAAATATGCGACGTTCGCCATCGAGATGACGTTTCATCCACATATCAAGAGTGTCCAAATTCGGTCCCACATCAAGCATTGCTACAAGCATATCGTGAGCGTTTAATTTGTTTGCAGCCCAGTAAGGATAATTGTGCAAATCCACCACGTCCAAATAGCGTTTGCCATCCTTCCTTTCCGCTTCCCCCACTATCCGCAAAAATTCTTCCAGCCAATACTTGCCGTCCAAAAGGCCCGCGCCTTTCTGCTGCATCTTGTGCGTACTGAACAGGGGTCCATGCAAAAGAATCGTCGAATCCACCGCTTTCATCGCCCGTGCATACTCCAAGAAGCGCACCGCATAATGCCTTGCCGAAATCGGTCCGGATTCTTCCCATTCTCCTTCGAGTTCATTTCCGATTTGCCATTGCTTGATGCCATATCCCTTTACTTTATTCGCATAGCGTACCCACGCCGCAGCTTCACGGGACGTTCCCGTGCCCGCATTTACACAGATTACCGCCTGCGCAGAATCGCCATTCGGAAGTTTGGGAAGAGATTGGATGAAGCTCATAAATTTTTCAAAATCCCACTGGATATTCGTCCAATCGGTACGAGCTTTATCGCCATTGCGAGTTGAAATGGCAAAAATTTTATAATTATTGCCGCCGAGCAAATCGGCTCCGCCGCTGAACAGCTTCATTTCGCGAATTTGCACACCCTTAACAGGCAAGTCCTTCGTTTTAAAGCGAATAGCGAGATAGCGAGAATTCATTTGTTTAAACTTGTGTTTGGTTGTCGCCGATTTTACCTTGACAACGGACTCTACTTTCAACTTATTTTCCAATGCCTGATGCACCCCGGGATATTCCGCGTAGTCGTCCGTCCAGTAAGCAATTTCAAAGGATTTGGGTCGCCATTTTCCCCAATCTATCTGCAACGAATCCCAATTTATTTTTTCAGGAAATTCCACGACAAGCCAAGGCGGATCCGCCGGATCCAAAATTTCGCCCCACCAGATAGTTTCCAAATCGCCGTCCGCCAAATGGCTGCGTCGAATAAAGCCATAATTGTCCTTGGTCGTGCCGCGGTAAATCGTTTCTCCTAAAAAACCGCGAGCCCATTTGTTTTCATCGGGAATCCAGAGTCCCGTGCTATCGTAATGACCTATGCCGTTCCAGTGATAATCATTGGAAAGCGAACCGTTCGGAAAACGAAACAGACTGTAACCGCCATCTACCAGTGCCGATTTCATGTCGTCAAAGCGACTCGGCGGATTCCAAATCGCCAAATCCGCAGCCAACATCTGGCTTTTGTCTATAAGAACTCCCGGTTGCAAGTCGTTTACCCGAATGACGTTTGGGGAGGCAAACACCGATATCGTCGAGCAGAAAATGATTCCGCAAATAAATAGAAACGTAAAATGGAAGCGGCTTTTCATCCAGAAATCTCCGTTAGCAAAACAAATTCTCCTGTGATGAATTATAATAAAAAAGGCATACGAGGTTCTCTTTTCCCCAAAAAACAGTTTTTTTCTTAAACTATTAGGAGCGAAATTCACCTTGAAGAATTTTCCGTATAAATTTACCCGCATTCCATTTTTCTACAAAGTGAACGATATTGTCGGACAGACGTAATGCATCCTTCCCTGCAAAAGCAATCACAATGCAATTAGGGCAGTCTCCCTCCCAATGAGTGAAGCTTTTTGAAAATAAATTTTTCGATACGACCATAAGCAAAACAAGCTCATATAAATTCAACTTCCCGTCAAAACGAGGATTAATAATTAGGAAATTTCTCCAAAGGTGGATATGGCGAGGGGGACATTCGCTTTTTGCCTTTTTTGAGAGGGATATTGTAATTTTTGCTAGCAAAAAAGCATTTTCTCCAACTTTTCCAAATAGATTTTTAAGGCGAATTCATAAAAAAGATTGACGTTATAAACAAAAAAGTTTACCTTTGTTTAAAGGTGCATTATGACGATTTCAGAACAAATAAAGGTACTTTGTGTAAGATGTAAAGTCAGTGAAGCTGAATTAGCTCGAAGACTAGGCAAGTCTCCTCAAAGTTTTAACGCAAAGATGAGGCGCAAATATTTTTCCATTGAAGATTTAGAGCGTATTTCAAAAGTTCTTAATGTCACATTCAAAAGAACGTTTATCCTTGAAAATGGAGATGAAGTCTAACTTTTGTCATTTATTTAGGAGCTTTTATATGAACGTAATAGATTTATTTGCCGGATGCGGCGGTTTAAGTACAGGCTTTGAAATGGCCGGTTATAAAATTCCGCTAGCTGTCGAGAGGGACGGTTGGGCATCAGAAACGTATAAAAAAAATCACAAAGGAACAAAAGTTATCACAGGCGATATCACACAAATTCAAGATCTGGATTCATTATTTTCAAAAAAGAAAATAAAAATTGATGGTATTATTGGCGGCCCACCCTGCCAGGGATTTTCGTTAAGTGGCAACAGGGACAAAAAAGACCCAAGAAATAGTTTGTTTATAGAGTTTGTTCGGTTTGTAAAACATTTTCAACCAACCTTTTTTGTCATGGAAAATGTCACCGGTATACTCTCCATGCAAACAAAATCGGGAGAATTGGTTAAAGACGTTATATTGAGTGAATATAATAAAGCCGGCTATAATGTTGAGATTTATGTTCTAAACGCAGCAGAATTTGGTGTTCCGCAAAAAAGAATAAGGGTTTTCTTTATCGGACTAAAAAAAGAAATTCTTTATGATAGAGAAATGCTAAAACCTAAAGGATTCTTATTTGGTGATAATCAAATCACTATAGAGCAGGCGATTATGGATTTGCCTCAAATATCAGCTGGAGCGGGGAAAGAACCCGTTGAATACCCATGCTGTCCTCAAAATAAATACCAAAAATGGGCGCGGCAAAAATCAACAGCCGTTTACAACCATATAGCAATGAAACATTCCGCAAGACTGGTAGAACGGTTTTCGCATATAGGATATGGGCAATCTGTTGCAGATGTCGCTCAAGAATACCAGCAACGGCAACGTGGGAACGCTAATAAAATAAGCGGGAGAACATACTCACAAAATAATATGAGACCATATCCAAATAGACCGTCTCCAACAGTTCCCGCAAGTTTTCAAAGTAATTTTGTGCATCCTTACATCGACAGAAATTATACTGCAAGAGAAGGGGCTAGATTACAATCATTTCCCGATTCATATATCTTTTGCGGGAAAAGAACCACAATGTCCTGGGAAAAAAACTTGTCACAATACCAACAAATTGGAAATGCAGTACCGCCACTTTTAGCGAAAGGAATCGCAGAAAGTATAGCGCGATATTTAAAACGAGAAAAATGAACCGCCTCCTACAAGATTGTGTAGACAATAAACAATACTTTTATGTTAGAATATTATTCGGATTTATTCAGAAGTCTTCCAGGAACCACAATTTTGACTTGATTAACCAAAGATGAAATCGCTTTTTTTACCTCTTTGTAATATTCATACAAAGTTTTACTATCAATAGGATCCCCTTCTTTAGCTTGAAGGACGAACATTTCGTCTAATGTAGAATCTTGTTTTGCTGCTAATATATGTTCGTCGGCAATATTTTTATATCCCATTAAAACATACGCCCGGGAATTGGGCGTTGAACTTTTGAGTGTTTTGCTAGATGACTTAATCTCCCCAAACATTGTAGCATCCAAATATGTTTTCACCTCTACAGAAACTGCAGGTATGATGAGTGATACCGGTGTTTGCTTATCTATGGTGACGTTTATTTTTTTCCCAATACAAAAATCAACATCTTTTTTTATCACGTCAATTGTTAAGTCTTCCTTGATTTTTATTCCCGCATAAATTCCTTTGTTGAATATTGAAAGATTGCCATTTTTTATTTCATCAATATTATGAAAAAGATAACAACTTATTTCTTCTAAAAAAGTAGATTCAAATTTTGATTGAGATTTTATCTTGTATTTAATAGCAAATTTATGAAGCTCTTCCCAATAAATATTAAGGATCTCTGTAGCTTTGTCAAAAGCAGTCAGCCCTCTTGAAAAATCAATGCACTCTACCTTTTCACGCATCGGAAAATAATTTTTTTCTTCAAACGCGCGTAATTTCTCTTCAAGACCATTATAATTGCCACCTATCTTTGTTTCAATGTTATCCTTATGGACATACATAAATCCATTCTCCTTTTGTAAGGCGTATCATTCCTTTTCAATATAATTTACAATTTTTCAAAAAACTTGCAAGAATAAAGAGCTTTTTAAAATACATCGTAAAAAAATCGCACGAAACGGAAAAATAGATAGTCAGCCCTTAAAAAGTCACTTTGCGAACGCAAGATAAGGACGTTCGCATTTTTTGTTCATTCCGTTCCACAGAAGGCAAAAACAGTATAGCCATTCCAACAGGGCAAAAAAGCGCCTCATGGCCCTCTTGAAGTTGAACGC
>NZ_FUWU01000091.1 GCF_900167415.1 Fibrobacter intestinalis
GCGTTCAACTTCAAGAGGGCCATGAGGCGCTTTTTTGCCCTGTTGGAATGGCTATACTGTTTTTGCCTTCTGTGGAACGGAATGAACAAAAAATGCGAACGTCCTTATCTTGCGTTCGCAAAGTGACTTTTTAAGGGCTGACTATGTAGAGGCGAAGTCAACGGGCAACGAGTTGCGCGCGTTTCTACAATGCTTTGGAATTTGCAAAAACGATTCTTCCTGTTTTCAATTTTCAAACTCGACTCCCCATCCTCTTTCCCTCGACATCGGCCCGTAATCGCTTGCTGACTATGGATATACTTTTTTAGCTGGCTGGCTCACGGTCTTGCTTGATTTTTCTTCACTAAAGCCCTTTTTAGAGGTGGTTTTCTTTCCAAAAAATGTTATCTTTTCTTTGCTTTTTGAGGTGATTTTAAATGAAATTTTGGATTTTAAATCTTTTGGTCGTTGTTTCGCTGGTTCTTTCCGGTTGCTTTGCGGCACCGGGGATGGTGTTGAACGAATCCGCGGACGAAGAGGGAGCGATTGACACTCTGGCGGATTTTCAAGGGGCAAAAGTGCATTTGCAGAGCATTAACGCCAAAACCCTTGCTTTGCAGTCTTCAGCTTCGCTTGCGTCTGGCGGCAGTGTCTCTCCCGAACTTCTTTCCTATTCGCCGGAAGCATACAAATTGGGACCTTTCGACATTATTCAAGTCGTTATCTGGGAGCATCCAGAATTGACCAGCCCCTTGGGTTCGTATCGCAGCGATATTGCGACCGGACAACTGGTAAGCGAATCGGGAATCATGTTTTATCCCTATGTCGGGGACATCAATGTTCTGGGATTGACGATTACGGAACTGCGTGTCAAAATCGTCCAGGAACTTTCAAAAGTCCTGAAAGATCCGCAGATAGACATTCGGCTTTTGCAGAGCCAGCGTCACAAGATTTATGTGCAGGGTTCCGTCAAGAATCCGGGCGTTGTTCTTTTAAGCGATGTTCCCGTGACCCTTTTGGAAGCGATCAATCGTTGCGGGGGCGCAACCGTTGCCGCCAATCTTTCTTCGGTGGAATTTTCCCGGGATGGAAAGAATTATACGATAGACCTTTTGGCTCCTTATGAAGCGGGAAAAGGCCCAAATGACATTGTACTGAAGGATAACGATGTCATTCGCATTCCGGATGCGGAAGAATCCAAAGTCTATATGATGGGCGAAGTCGGTCGTCAGCAGGCGCTTCCTTTGAAGAACGGCAAGCTTTCTTTGGCGCAGGCCATTGCCGAAGCGGGCGGTTTGCAGTCGGAATCCGCCAAGGCGGAAAATATCTATGTGATTCGCGCAGCCGCCATGGACGAAATCAACGTGTTCCATTTGAATGCGGGCAATCCGATGGCTCTGGTTTTTGGCGATCGCTTTGCTTTGCAACCGGGGGATCTGGTGTATGTCGATGCGACCGGGCTTGCTCGTTGGAACCGCGTCATGAAGATGCTGCTCCCGACGGCTCAGCTTATTTACTACGGAACACAGGCCGTCCATACGACGCATACGGCTAAAGAAGATTTGATGAACTGGTAACGGCAACTAAAACGCATTTTTTAAAATCGCGGTGGCGACGTGTCGCTAGGGGTTTGTGGTGAGTTTTCCGAAACTCTAACCCCTCCAGTTTTATTCGCCAAAGCTATTTTGGAAATCGCCTGACAGAATTTTAGGATTTTTTCCGGAAACACTTGTTTTTTCCTTTGCTATGTGTATATTTTCGTTATGAGTGTAAAAAACGTCAATTCGCCGGAACGTCCGTTCTGGAGTCGCAAGAACCAGAAAGCGTATCGGATCAATCGAATGCTCATTTATGCGACGATGGTTTTGTCGCTTCTTGCAGCGGGAATTGTCTGGTTTGGCGTGAAAAGCGCTCTAGGAGAATAAACAGAGAGGTGTATTCTTATGAACTTTAAGAATATGGGCAATCACGAAACGATGTATTGTGGCCGTCGCCCCAAGAACGAAAACATTGAACCTTCCGTTCCTCTTGCCAGCGAAGAGGAGCAGGAAGAACAGGAAGAGGAGGAAGAAGAGGACCTCGATGAAGAGGTCAATTTCGACAAGCCTACTTTCAAGCGTGACCAGATTTGGAACGACTACGCTGAAGATCTGGATTACGACCAGTGATTTCTTCCCTGAAAAGGGGAGCTTTTTTACTTTCCGCTTTACTTTTGTCCGTCGCCCTCCTGTCTTGTGCCGCAAGGCAGGTTTACACGCCTGAAGCCGAGGAATCTTTTGTTTCTCGGGCGATGAGCGATTGGGTTGCGTCGGAAGAAGAGCTGCGGGAATCCTGGCAGCAATACCAGTTTGCATTGCAAGCGATGGAAGACGAGGATTGGCTTGTCGCCCGTCATCATTTGGATATCGCATTGAAAAAGCTGGTGGCGGAACGATACGATTCCGCATTTTACCATCAGCCGACTCCGGAGCGCGATTCTCTTTATCGTAGAGAACTCGCCCTCAAGATTATCGCCGCTTTGGACGAAATCTATCCGGAAGTCCTTCGCATGGGGGAGGACGCTTCGGCGTATGTGCAATATGAATTTGAAGACAACGGCTTGGAGGATTTGGACGAACCGCCATTGGACAGCGCGGAACGGTTTGAAATCGAAAGTTTTTTGGATACGCTCTCTCGTTCGGCGTTCACTCTGCCTGTGGAATTTAATGAACGGGTCATGCAGGAAATCCAGTATTTGACGACTCGGGCGCACGACTTTACGGAAGCATCGCTTTCTCGCAAGACCGCTTTTGATGAAATGATTTATGCGATTATCGATTCTTTGGAAATGCCCCGGGACCTGATTTTTTTGGCGTTGGTGGAATCGGGGTATAAAATCAAAGCGTATAGTCGGGCGAAAGCAGCGGGACTTTGGCAGTTTATTCCGGCGACGGGAAAGCGTTACGGGCTCTATCAGGATTTTTGGATGGATATGCGCCGAAACCCGGAACTTTCGACTGTTGCCGCGATGAAATATCTGCGGCGTCTGCACGATGAATTTGGCGACTGGCTGATGGCGATGGCCGCCTATAATTGCGGTGAAGGTTGTGTGCGCAGGCGCATTCGGGAATGCAAAGAGGATTCTTTGTGGGATTCTACGAAAACGCCGACTTACTGGGATTTGAAGCTTCCCAAAGAAACCATGCATTATGTGCCGAGAATTCTGGCGGCAATGACGATTGGACATTATCCGGAACATTATGGGATGAATGTGGAAAAGCGCGAAAGAACGCCTTTCGATACGGTCACGGTCGTGGAATTTATGCCTTTGGAACAGGTGGCCAAGGCGGCGGGAGTCGATATGAAGACGATTCAGGAATTGAATCTGGAATTAAACCGCTGGTGTACGCCGCCCAAGGAATCCGGTTATGTTGTACGTATTCCGGAAGGTTCGCGGGATTCTTTTCTGGTCGCCTATGACAAGATGGACAAAAAATCGTTTTCCCGTTGGCAGTATCATAAAGTGAAAGACGGTGAAAATCTGGGGCTTATCAGTCGGCGCTATGGCGTTTCGGTTCGGGACATCCAGTCGGCAAACCATTTGAAAAATACGCGCATCCGGCGTGGGCAGAATTTAATGATTCCGCTGCCGTCCGGGGCCTATTCGCCGGGGAAAGAAAATTCCGGAAATTCAAAAAATAAAAATGTCGGTCGTACTTACAAGGTTCGGTCGGGAGACAATCTCGGAAGCATCGCTAGAAAGTTTGGCGTGTCTGTAGCGAATTTGCAGGCGTGGAATCACTTGAACAATTCTTCGATTTTTGCAGGGCAGGTTCTTTTTGTTTCAAAACCATCCACGGAAAAGAATACGAAAAAAGAGAATTTGAAGCCGGAATCGAAAAAAGAAAAGAAGCCTCTCAAGATGGATTCGGAAAATTTTATAACGCATCGGGTTCAGTCCGGGGAATCGTTGTGGGATATTTCCCGCCAGTATGGGGTGACCATCGAGCAGATTGTGGAGTGGAATAAGAAGCAGACGACTAAAGTGAAAGCTGGAGAACTGTTGAAAATCCGAAAATAATGTGGATGCCTGATGCCGTCGGCGTTCATTGTCTTTCTTAAAATGAAATTTCCATTTTTTTTCTATTTTCTGTGAAATGAAAGTGAAATTTGTTTTTTTGTTGGTCTTATGGAGCTTGGCTCATTTTGCGTTTGCGGCTCCAGCGGATTCCGTTCAAAATACGTCGGCAAAAAAGAATGGAATTTTGGCGAGCTTGCGCCCCATTGATGAAGACGAGGCGATTTATCGCGGCAACATTTTTGCTGGCACGACGTTGTTCCTGTTGCAAGGGAGTACAAATGATGAAACGCTGAACGTCCTGTTTGGCGATATTTACAGCGCTGAAGGCTATACTTTTCGGGTCGAGGCTTTCGGCGGTTATTTTGTGCGTAGTGCGATGGCTCTGGGTGCGCGTGCCGGATTTAGCAGGACAAATCTGGACATCGATTTTTCCTTGTTGGAGGACATTGCCGATGTTTCGGAACGGCGGCAGTATTTGAGCAACGCGTTTTTTGTGCAGCCCTTTCTCAAGAATTATTTTAAAGTTTTCGATTCCAAGAACATCTATTTTTTCAATGAAACATCCTTGATGGTGGAGTATTCTTACGGGATTTCGCAAACCGACGATGACGAAGATATTTCCAAAACAAAAAATCGCAGTTGGACATTTCAATTTGGAATCAATCCGGGTCTCAGCATTTTAGTGCTGGATCGATTTGCTTTTGAATCTTCGGTGGGGCTTTTGGGACTGAGCTCTTCGTTTATGGAAATTGAAGAAAACGGAGAAACTCGCAGTAAAATCGTTTACAATATCGTGAATTTCAAAATCAATTTGCTCGCCTTGAATTTTTCGCTGGTCTATTTCTTTTAGGAGAATGGGATGAAACGATTGCTTTCTTTTATTACAAAAGGTCTTTGCGGAAAAATCTCCTGGATTGTTTTAGCGGCGATGTTGCCCGTCTCCTTTTGGGCTTGTTCTGCCGATTACGATACTTTTGGAACTTCGGATTATTGTGAATTAAAAGAAATTTCTTTTATGGAACAGAAGGGAGATCCTGCAATTTATTCTCGAGAGCATCGGATGGAATTTGATTTGCTGGAAATTCCGGACTCTTTGGACACGTGGGATTCAATCACTATTGCGGGCTTTGGCATGAGTCATTTTGCCTCGTTGCATCTTGTAGATACGGAAATCGGGGAATTTCCCAAAGATTCTTTGGCTTTGGATTCTCTGGCGGAGAGCGTGGACTATGAAACGTCCCGATTGCGGAAACAGACCCGAATTCCCATCTCGGCAAATCAGAGTGTCTTTTTGCTAGTCCTTTCGGAAAGTGGGAACAAATCCATTTGGCAATTGAATTTTTCGATTCCCGAGAAAAGAGTCAGTTCTTCGTCGGTAAATTCTTCAAGCAGTTTTTTGAAAAGCAGTTCCAGTAGCATCGCCTATAATTCCAGCAGTTCGGGGGTAGAAAATCCGGCGGATTCAACCTTGCCCGAAATACTGTCTCTCTTTATTGCGGGCAAAGAAGCGCAGATTGAACGAGAAAGTAAAACCATCCATTTGGATTCTTTGGAATATCTTGCCGATTTAACACGTTTGGAACTCTCGGAATTAACGCTTTCTGAAGGGGCGAACGCCGATGTGACAGTCGGGGAATATTATGATTTCGGTACTGGAATTTCGGTAACGGTTACGGGAGCCAATGGAATGACACGGACATATTTTGTCAAGGCCGGATACCAGATTCCAGGAAGCAATTTGGATGTTTGGAAAAATAACGACGTCGTGCCGGATTCCATTTGGGGAAATGCCAATACGATTTTGACGACAACAGAAAAGATGACGGAAGGCTCCGTAATCGGTGCGAAAATTACAACGGGTGCCGTTCTTTCCAAAATTGCCAGTGGAAGCCTTTATACGGCGGATTTCAATCCGAATGATATTAGTGTTCTTTCTATGGCGAGCACTTCGACATGGCCTGATGGAAATGAGCTGCTGGATTTTGGAAAACCATTTAAGGCCCGCCCGGAGTACATGGAAGTGAAATTTTCGTATAAAGGAAGTGGCGACAGCTGTGACGTTTACATTCTGCTGGAAAACAGAACTGGCGATAAGAACGTCAATCGAAAGAGCAGCGATGTGAATAAGCTGGTCGCTTCGGCTTGGTTCCGTTCGTCGTCTGCGGATGGTTCCGGTCACGTGAATCCTGATGTTGTCAGTATTTCGGATGCGGATGAAAATGGGTTGAGAACGCTTCTCCTTAAATTGCAATATGGAGATCCTTTGCCGGGTTCGCCGATCGAGCGCTCTTCGGTTTTCAACACTTCTCTTCAATCGAAGAATGCGAAGGCGATAAATAATGGTCTGGTGCAAGGCTCGGCGGAAGATTTGGTTACGCACGTTCGCATTGTTTTTGCTTCAAGCGCAGATGGAAATCATTATAAAGGGGTAAAAGGCGCAACGCTGATTATCGATTCGATGCGTTTGATTTATGGAAGGTAGCGTTTCGTTGAGGATTGGAAAGTGTTTCTTGTAGATTTTTTTGAATGGAAATTTCTTTTTCGATGAGGAATTTTCTTCATTCGATGAATTTTTCTTCAAAGCGTGAATTTCTCTTCGGAACGAAAATGTTCCTTCCGGCATTGTATTGTCTTCGCAGGCTGAACTCCGGCGGATTTTCAAAAATTCGTTTCCGGCAAACGGTTCTTTCGGGCGGTATATTTGCAGAACAGAGGGATGCGTTCAAGACTTAGCGAAGGCGAGCGTCTCGCAGTCAGCGAAAAAAATCACCTGTGAAAAGCCATTCCGCTTTGGAAAAAGAGTTTCCCTTGTGAAAAAGAAATTCACTCTTCGGAAAAATTTTTGGAATTATATACGATCTTCCGCCAAATACCCTCAATTAATTTTTTCTTCAAAACGAGAATTTCTTTTCACAAGATGAATTTCTTCTCGCAGAGTGCGAGGTGCTCGCTTACCCATGAGCCTTGGAAGCTCCGCTTCCTTTAGGCGAATTGTGCAGCGCCCCATGAGCCTTGGAAGCTCCGCTTCCTTTAGGCGAATTGTCCCTTTCAGGGATACTTCAACTATGGAATCGGAGATTCCAAGTTTCAGGGATGCGAAGCCGAAGCAATCTGTGCTGGCACCTCGTCATTGCGAGGAGCGTAGCGACGTGGCAATCTTGTCAGCGGGAAAGGATTGCTTCTACACTTCGAGTATAACTCCACTAAG
>NZ_FUWU01000112.1 GCF_900167415.1 Fibrobacter intestinalis
TACTGTTTTTGCCTTCTGTGGAACGGAATGAACAAAAAATGCGAACGTCCTTATCTTGCGTTCGCAAAGTGACTTTTTAAGGGCTGACTATTTATCAATTTTCTTTGCTCATCCGACGAAAACGCCATCAGATTCTGCTTTGCCCGAGCGGCAGGGGTTTCATCGGGATGCCTCAAATATGTTGTAGATATCGCAAACTTCGTTTTGCCGGTAAAAACATCCGATTCAAACCGATGATGGTAATAGATAATTAATGCTTCTAATGCCGTAAAATATCCGGAAACCATCAAGTCTGGCTTGATATCTTTCCATCTTTCTCTAAATTCAATAGCATTCTTGTATATGACGGAATCTTTAGGTGCTCCTGCCTTGACAATGTTTTTTTTATCATCAAATCCCGCATAGGCAAGTGCCCATATATGGTCCGTTTTCCATCTGTTTCCCGGAGTTGTTCGGAATTCATTTGTATAACCTGGTGGATAGACGGACTCCTTCGTATCTTCGGGAACGTAGAAAATGTTACTGTATTTGAACTCTGTTTCGCTCTGATTGTTGTAAGAAGCAACCAATTCCTCACAGTCGGCAATGCCCATATATTCAATATCAAACAGCTTTTCAACTTTGCCGTCTTTCATGGAATGCAAATAATCCGCCTATGCAAGTGTCGGGAGCCAGTGGCCCTGTTCCTTGTAAATATCAGGCCAGAAGAGAATTTTTTTCTTGTCAGCCATAAAGCCCCTATAAGAATAATTTAAAGCCCTAACCAACCCAAAAAGTCCAGGTATGCAAAAGTGCTTTGCGTTCCACCATTTGAAACAACCCTGACGGAAATATCAAATGGCTTGCCATTGTAAACCATCGTACCAATAATTTCAATACATATACTTGTCTGGTCATTACCGGCAACCAGAATACCATCGTTTGCAACGTCAGTAACAGAGCATAAATGGCTATAAACATTCTCCCAACCATTGGCTTTTAGTAAATTTGGCACATCATCCCTATCATACATTATGTAATCAACCATTGTTTTGTCTGTCGGATAAGCCCAATATATTGTGGACTCATCCTGATATGACAAATTGTTTATGTAATTGGTCGAGAAAATTCCATTCATATACGTTCTTGCAACATACTCGACATCTGTCGAATACGAGTTCAACGAACCACTTGCTGCGTTGCCAATTATTGAAAAAACTGCGTTGAAATCATAACCACCTTCTTCATTTGATGAAAGCCACATCTGGAAAACAACCTTGAAGCCGCCGTCTTCCTTGTGGTTGTAATACATATATTTTT
The DNA here is from genome assembly GCF_900167415.1 of Fibrobacter intestinalis. Classification (GTDB taxonomy): domain Bacteria; phylum Fibrobacterota; class Fibrobacteria; order Fibrobacterales; family Fibrobacteraceae; genus Hallerella; species Hallerella intestinalis. The sequence continues at coordinate 1,300 of NZ_FUWU01000112.1, forward strand.
CGGAGTTGACATATTGTCTGACATCCAGGGGAATGTCGTCACCGACTTTTTCTCCCCAATTATTCATCACCAGAATCTGGTAGTATGAATCATACGATTTGGAAAGAGCGCTAAGCTTCACTTTCGATACACACGAGGAATTGCCATTAGGCACCCAATTAAGCGCAGTAGAGTACATTTCGGGGAGGGAACTTGGAATAGGCAGGTATTTTTCAGCCATGGCAATGCAAGCAGAATTATCTACTTTCAGATTGTCTCCGGAACTGGGACTAGAGGAACTTGTTCCTGTTCCCGAATCAGAAGAACAGGCGAAAATAAACAGGGTGGCTGATAATGCCAAATATTTACAGAAAGTTTTCATAGCGGTATCACTCCTTTCTCACATGAACTGGTCGGTTTTTTCCGACAGGAAAAACCGATTTCTTAGTTGAACTGTTTTCGTCATGCAGCCACCTTCAGGACCATATGGTTAAAATATACCTCCGAAGGGGTGTGATTTTCAAGGGATGAGTGTCTGCGACGGTCATTATACCGGTCAATGAACGACTTGATTCCCTTGA
>NZ_FUWU01000054.1 GCF_900167415.1 Fibrobacter intestinalis
CGGTCATGAGACGGATCGGCTTGTTTGGCGCACCCATCTTTTCGTCGAACAATTTGGAAAACTCGGTCTCGAACTTGTTCCAGTCAATCTTGTTCGCGAGAACGTAGAGGGGGTGCTTGTGGTTCAACTGTTCCTCAAGGGAGCAGAAAAGGCTTGTCTGGGCGTGGGATTTTGGCGGTCTGTACATGAAAAAAATGCAAGGTTTTCAGTCATATTTTAGAAAACCTTGCAATAATTTCACAGGGTAGAAATCAGTTTTTCCCAATAGTTATGCGGGTTGGACGAGATTTTAAGGGAGGACTAACTATTTGTCTCTAATCTCTATTCCTTCTCCAAAATAATTTTTAAGGGTACCCCTGAGTCTTTCCCCGAAGCGGCTTGTGTGGATAATAAAAATTTACAAACTTCGGCTGACGGGCTTTTTTGCGAAAATAACAAATGAAAAAAAATTTACACTCTCTGCATTATTGGAAAACAAATGTAAATTATGCACGTCAAGTTTAATCTGGACGTTCTTGTGCAGAAAAATCAAGAGGATTATAGATGAATTGTTTGAAAACGATCGCCAAAGGCACGGTCGCTTTGTCGGCGTGCTTTGGTATTTTGGTCGGTTGTGGCGGCCCCGATTCTACCGATGCCGCATCGGATACCTTGCCGAGAAAGGAAACCCTGTATCTTTCCGGTCAGCAGTGGGGAACTCCGAACTCGTTCAACCCGCTTGCTGAAAGTTGGAATGCCGCTTGGCCGGTTGGCGGTCGCTTCAACCTGATGTATGAACCGCTGATTACCTATAATACCTTGAACGGGCGCATGGAGTCGCTTCTCGGCACTCTGGTGGAAGAATTGTCCAATAACGACAGTGTTGTCGTCGATTTGAACCCGAAGGCGAAGTGGAGCGACGGCGTTCCTGTTTCTGCAAAGGACGTGAAGTTTATTTTTGAACTTGGGCACCATTATTCCGGTGTCGCCATCAATACTTCCGAGCAGATTACGGGAGTCAATGTACAGGTCGTCGCTACTGTGGATTCCGCTTCGGGCGATACGCTTTCCAAAGTAGAACGTCTTTCCTTTATGATTAACAAGAACGGGCGCAATAATCCGCTTTCTGTTCGCGACCTTCTTCAGGCGATTCGCATTGTTCCAGAACATATTTTCGGCAAGCTGATTGCGGAAAAGGGCAATTCGGTCGAAGAAGTCAAGAAATTGATGCTGGACAAGAACCCCGCCGATGGAAAGGATCCGGTGATTTCGGGGCCTTATAATCTTTCTGGCTATTCGACGACAAAAATCATTTTGAAACGTCGGGATGATTATTGGGGAAATGAGGCACTTCATAATGGCAAGTTGCCTGCGCCGAAGTTCATCGTTCACCCGATTTACAAATCGAACGAGCACAGCACGATCGCTTTGCGCGACGGCGACCTCGATGCTTCGATGAGCTTTGTTCCGCGCATTTGGCGCAAGGCGGGAGCGGACGTCCACGCGTGGTTTGACAAACCGCCGTATTTTGCCCCGGGCGCCATGCCGATGATGATGATCAATACGCTGCGCAAACCGTTGGACAACAAGTATTTCCGCCGGGCGATTGCTACTGCGATTGACTATGCGGCTATCCGTCAGTTCGCCGTTTCCAATTACACTTCCGAGCTGGAACCGGGTCTGATCATGCCGACGAACCTCGAAGGCAAGTATGTAAATAAGGAAGATTGCGACCAGTACGGTGTCAAGCTGAATCTCACTGGTCAGGAACGCATCGATTCCACGCAGGCTTTGCTCAAGCTTGCCGGAGTCAAATCCGTATTCAACGAAAGCGGCGTTCTGGACCACATGGAATATGAAAACGGCGAACGCATCAAGACGATTTTCATCACCAGTCCGAACGGCTGGACCGACTGGGAAGCGATGGTGACGATTGCTGTCGAAAGCCTGCGCAAGGCGGGACTGGACATTCGAGAAGGCTTTGTGGATGGCGGTCAATACTGGCCGGCGATGGGGCAAGGGAACTTTGACCTCGTGATGCACAAGCCGACCGCCGACGTGACGCCGTCTTTGCCTTGGAGCCGCTTTAACGAAGTGATGTCTTCTCGCGACTGGGCTCCTCTTGGAAGCTGGGCGGGAACGAATATCGGTCGATACAACCAGCCGGGCACTCCGAATTTCCGCCCGGAAGTGGACTCTCTTTTGACCCTTATCCCGTTGATGACGGATTCTGTGGCCATCGCTTCGGCGTATCGCACCCTGAACCGCATCTTTATGGAAGATCAGGTTTCCATCCCTCTCGCTTATTTGCCGGAACAGTATTACGAATACAGCGACCGCGTTTGGACGAATTGGCCTAATGCCAACAATCCGCAAGGTCTTCCGCAGCAGTTGCCGTGGATTGCTTATGGTACGAATATTCTTTGGAATTTACAGCTTCAAAAATAAGGACGAACAATGCTGAAACAGTATCCTACACTTCGTTATGTCCTGCAAAAAGGTTTTTGGTATTTCCTGACTTTTATTGTCGCGGTTGCCCTTAACTTTGCGCTTCCCCGCTTGGGTGAAAACAACCCGGTGGATATCGTGATGGGCAAAGCAGCCCAGGGACTTTCGCCCGAAGAAGCCATGCAGAAAAAAGAAACGCTGCTCAAGGCGTTCGGCATGGCCGAACTGGACGATTCGGGAAATCTCATCTATGATACCATTCCAGAAGTCGATGCCGCAGGCAAGGCCGTTCTGGATGAAAACGGGCAACAGAAAAAGGCGGCAACTCCTCGCTTGTCGTCTAACATTTCCCAGTTCTTCAGCTATCTGAAAAACGTTTTCCACGGCGATTTGGGCTTGTCTTACAGCCAGTATCCTAAGCCGGTTCTGGAAATCATCAAGGAATCTCTGCCTTGGACTTTGCTTATCCAGTTCCCGACCATTGTCCTCGGCTGGATTTTTGGAAACCTTCTCGGTGCGTTCGCTGCCTACAAGCGTGGCATTTTTGACAAGGTCTTCTTCCCGGTGGCAATGTTCTTGAACGGCATCCCGTATTTTGTATTCGGTATGCTTTTGGTCGCCCTTTTCTCCATTACTTTGGGCTGGTTCCCGGCGATGAACGCTTACGGCATGGATGTGATTCCGGGCTTTAACTGGGCGTTCTTCAAGTCGGTCGCTTATTACTATGTGCTTCCGTTCTTCTCTTGCTTCCCGATTCTTCTTTCCGGCCAGGCGACGGGTATGCGTTCCATGGCGATTTATGAATTGGGAACGGACTATATGAAATATGCGAAATGGCTCGGCCTTCGCGAAGGCAAAATCATTTCCTATGTGTTCCGCAATGCGATGCTTCCGCAGCTTACCGGTCTTGCCCAGTCGCTCGGCGCGATGGTCGGCGGCGCTCTGATTACGGAAATGATTTTCTCTTATCCGGGTCTCGGCATGGCGATGCTTACCGCTATCCAGCAGAACGACTATGCGACTATTCAGGGATGCACGCTCATGATTTCGACTTGCGTCCTCGTGGCAAACTTCCTTGTGGACATCTTGATTGCCGTCTTTGATCCGCGCGTGAAGGCCGGCTTGCAGATGGGAGGTAAATAATTATGTGGAAACTTCTCAGAAACTTAATGAAGTCCCCGATGTTTGTTATCGGTGTCGGGATTTTCTTCCTGTCGCTTTTCGTGGCGATTTTGGGTCCGGTCTTTTACAATGTGGACATCAATGCCCGCGATATCGTCGCTGGTCCCTATGCCCCCTCTAGTTCGGAGCATCTTTTGGGAACCGACCATCTGGGGCGCGACTATGTATCGCTTTTGATTTCCGGATTGCGCTCCTCGCTCTATGTCGGCTTGATCGCTGGCGTGATTGCGACGACTATCGGCGTGTTTATCGGCTTGTTCGGCGGTTTCCGCGGCGGTTGGATCGACGAAATTCTGAACATGGGAACGAACCTTTTTATCGTCATCCCGCAGTTCGTGATTCTCGTTCTCATCAGCTCTGCCGTGAAGGAAGGCCGCTCCCTGACGCTCATCGGCCTGATTATCGGTTTGACTTCCTGGAGCTGGTCGGCTCGTGCCGTTCGCGCCCAGGCGTCTTCGCTTCGCAGCCGCGACCATATTTCGCTGGCCCGCATTAACGGGGCAAGTTCCTTGACGATTGTGGTCAAGCACGTTCTTCCGTATCTGCTTTCCTATGTGTTCATGGTGTTCATCATGCAGGTTTCTTCGGGAATCCTTTCCGAAGCTTCCATTTCCATGATTGGCCTCGGACCTCTGGATTCTACATCGCTTGGCATTATCTTGAATCAGGCGAAGGATAACGGAGCCCTTTCCGACAGTATTTGGATTGCTTTCCTCCCGGCAACTCTGGTCATCACTCTGACAGTCTTTGCCTTGTATTTGATCAATACTTCTATGGAAGGCGTCTTTAACCCGCGTCTGCGCAAATAAGAGGTGACGATATGTCCGAAAATGTATTTGAAGTAGAAAATCTCAGCCTCTATTACTTGGGCCGTTTCGGCGACAAGACCCATGCGGTGACGAATGTTTCGTTCTCTATGAAGCAGGGCGAAATCTTGGGCATTGCTGGAGAATCCGGCTGCGGAAAGTCCACGCTGGTGTCCGGCCTTATGGGAATGTGCATTCCTCCGCTTTATCCGGAGTCCGGCGACGTTCGTGTTCGCAACGAGAAAGGCGAAATGGAATCCCTGATGAACCGTTCGATTGAAGACATCCGCTCCAATGTCCTTGCTCAGAAGGTTTCGATGATTCCACAGGGCGCGTTCAACGCTTTGAACCCGGTTCGTAAAATCAAGGATATCGCCGCCGACGTGATCGCCGCTCATCAGGAAGCGGGCAAAAAGCTGGATCATAAGGAAATTTATGACCGCCTTTGCGAACGTTTCGACTTGTTCGGCATGGATACGACGCGGGTTTTGAACTCGTATCCGATTCAGCTGACCGCCGGTGAACGCCAGCGCTCGGTCATCGGCATTTCTACGCTCTTGAATCCGCAGATGGTGATTGCCGACGAACCGACTTCCGCTTTGGACGTTTCGACCCAGAAAGAAGTGATCAAGATGATTTTCGATTTGCTGGACAAGGGCATTTTCCAGACGATGATTTTCATCACTCACGAACTTCCGCTTCTGTATCATGTCGCCGACAATATCGCTATCATGTATGCGGGCGAAATCGTGGAAAAGGGTACTGCGGAACAGGTGGTGAAGGATTCTCGCCATCCTTATACCCAGGCTCTGATGGGCGCGATGCTCAGTACGGAAGCCAGCCAGCGGACTAGGCATCCGGTGGCAATTGAAGGCGCGCCGCCCAGTCTCCGAAACAAGATTGTCGGTTGCCGTTTTGAACCGCGTTGCCGTTTTGAAGGCAAGTGTGCTGAATGCGCAAAGAATACCCAGAATCTCCGCGTTGTCGGCGATCGTGATGTGAGGTGCGATTATGCAAAATGATAAGCCCGTAGTTTTTTCTGCAAAGGGTGTCAGCAAAACTTTTGGTGCTGGCAAAAATTTGAAGACCGCAGTCGATAATGTGACTTTCGATATTTACGATGAAGAATTCATTTCGATTGTCGGCGGTTCGGGCTGCGGAAAATCCGTGCTCGCCAAGATCATGCTGGGACTTCACAAGCCGACGACTGGAGAATTTTCCTATCGCGGACACGAAATCAAGAATCTGAAAGAACACTGGAACGAAGTCCAATTTGTTTTTCAGGATCCGTTCGGATGCTTCAACCAGTTTTTCACGATCCGCAGCCAGCTGGAAGATGCTCTGAACATTCTCAAGGACAAGCCGAGCAAGGAAGAAATTCGGCAGCGCGTTGACGAAGGCCTGTTGGCGGTGAACGTAAAGCCCGAAGATATTGAAGGCAAGTACCCGTTTGAACTTTCCGGCGGCCAGATGCAGCGTATGCTTCTCGCCCGAATTTTCGCTCTCCGGCCCAAAGTGCTTATCGCCGACGAAGCGACTTCGATGGTGGACGCCTGCGTGCGCGCCAACATTCTGGACTATCTTCGCAAATTGAAAGACCAGTTGAAGATGACGGTCGTGTTTGTGACTCACGACATCGGCCTCGCAAACTATGTGAGTGACCGTATCTTCATTATGCACGACGGAAAAATTGTGAACCAGGGAACTCCGGCTGAAGTGCTGGATCATACGACGGAGCCGAATACTCTGAAGCTGCTCGATGATATTCCCGAAGTCCACAAGACGGAATGGATACCGAACAGCCATCGCGCGAAAAAGGCTTAGTCGGCGTTCAAAATTGCTTTTCGAGATGCGTCGCTTCCTGGCGACGCTTCCTTGTATAAGGCGAATGTAAATCAAAAGGAGAATGCTATGGATTGGTGTGTAAAATTAAGAATCGGAGTGTTGGCGTTTGCCATGGCTTTGCCCGCCACTTCTTTTGCTGCGATAGATGTTCTGGTGGATTCCAGAGCGGGCATGCAAAAAATTTCCCCGTACATCTATGGTAAAAATATCACCGGGATAAACGATACGGAAAAAGATGCCCAGGACGAAACGAAAATCGCTTCGGAAGATTCTACCATTCAGCGGATGAACGAAATCGGATTTCGCTTTTTTCGGGCGAATAGTGGAAACAATGCGACGCGTTACAATTGGCGCAAAAAGCTGACCGTGCACCCGGACTGGTACAACAACGTCTATGAGCATGACTGGGACATAACCGCCAAAACGATTCAGGATAAACTTCCCGGTGCGAATGCCATGTATGCGCTCCAGCTTTCGGGGTATGCGGCTTCGACGACGGCGAACAATTTTAACGATTGGGATTTTTACCAGACGAATGGAGCTTGGGCGAAGTCCACACTGGATTTGGCGGGCGGGGGCGAGGTCTCTGCCGACGGGCAGACCGCGTTGAAAACGGGAGACTACAGGCTTTACAACGAAGAGTGGCCGGCGGATTCGACGGTCGCCATTTTGAATCATTGGAAGGACAATTTGAAGTTGGACATGAAAAGGTTTGAATACTGGAGCATGGACAACGAAATGGAAATTTGGGACGGAACGCACAGCGATTTGCCGCTGACCGTGACGCAGCAGTTTTTGGTAGAGCGCTATTTGGATGTCGCGAAGAAAGCGCGCGCCGCCTGGAAAGATGTGAAGCTGACGGGGCCCGTGACCGCGAATGAATGGCAATGGTGCGGTGTCAAGAGCGACCCGAATGCGGGGGAGGATCGCAATTATTGCTGGCTGGAGTACTTTATCAAAAAAGTTGCCGAAGCGCAAAAGACGAGCGGCGTCAAATTGTTGGATGTTCTGGACATTCACTGGTATCCGGCGGAAAAATCATACGAAGAACGCATCAACTGGCATCGGGTATTTTTTGATACAACCTACGTTTATTCGGGAGCGAACGGCATAAAAAACGTCAATGGCGGCTGGGACAATTCCATCAACAAGGAATTTATTTTCAAACGCCTGAACGACTGGATGAACGCTTATTTCGGTGAAAATCACGGCATCGGATTGGGACTTACGGAAACGGACATTACGTCGGACGATGCCATGCTGACGGCTTTGGTTTATGCTTCTTTCCTGGGGACGTTCATGGATCATGGGGTTGAATTATTTTCTCCTTGGGGCTGGGGCGCAGGCATGGATGAAGTGGCGCACCTGTTCATTCGCTATGGGCATGATTTCCGGGTCGCATCGACTTCCAACAATGATTCGCTGGTGTCCGCCTATTCTTCGGTAACGGAAGCTCTGGATTCGATGACGGTTATTTTGGTGAATCGATCCGAAAAGGAATCGCAGTCGGTGAATTTGTCCGTGGAAAATTTCGACGCCAATTCAGCGGCAAAAACTTTGACGCTTTCGGGCTTGGTCGGCGAGACTTTTGTCTCCCACACGAAAAACGCACTCCAATCGGGAAATGCCGTTGTCGCAGCGGGAAAAATTTCTCTTGAACTTCCCGCCAAGTCCATTACGGCGATTCTTTTGACCAATCGGAACCCGAACGCGATTCCGAAAAGAGCGATTCGCGCCGTTCCAAAAAAGACGGGCACTCCGAGATATGTAAATGGACGGGTCGCCAAGAAAAATCGAAACGCTTCCCATCCGATGCCGACGTTTGCCAAATAAGTCTTGACGAAATTTTCCTATGCGGCCCATTCGGAACATCGCGATTCTAGCTCATGTGGATGCGGGTAAGACGACTCTTTCCGAGCGCATCCTTTTTACTGCTGGAGAAGTTCGGCTCCCCGGAAACGTGGAAGACGGATTGGCGACCATGGATTACTTGCCCGAGGAACGCAAACGGGGAATTACGATTGAATCGGGAATCGCGCATTTTGAATGGCGAGGAATCTGGTTCAATTTTATAGACACTCCCGGCCATGTGGATTTTGGAGCGGAAGTGGATATGGCGCTTTCCGCCGTGGATGGAGCCGTTCTGGTAATTTCGGCGATAGATGGCGTAGAAACGCAGACCCTTTCTGCCTGGAAAAAACTTCGGGAAAGGGGAATTCGCACTCTCATTTTTATCAATAAGCTGGACAGTTCTAGCGCTTCTTTGGATGACACGCTGATCGCGATAGAGGAGCATTTCGGGGTGCGTCCGGTTTTGCTTTCTTGCCCGGAATTTTCTTCGGATTCAAATGAGCGGGGCATTCTGGCGGAATGGGACGTGGTCAGCGGAATGCGTCTGGTTTTGCAGAACGGAAAGGAAGAACCGCAAAAAATCGCCGCTTCGGATTTTGCTCAAAAGGCGTTGCGGAAAATGTTTGCAGAAGCAGCGGAAGCCGCTTCGGAATACGACGATGAAATTTTGTCGCTTGCGCTTGACGGGAAAAGTGTTCCCCCGAAAATGCTTGTCCGCGGATTGGAATGCTTGTGCGCAAATGACAAATACGTCCTTTGCTATGCGGGGTCGGCAAAGCAGAATTTTGGCGTGCGCAGTTTAATGGCGGGGCTTTCCTTCTTTTTACAGTCTTCGCCCGCGTTTGGCAAAAAGCGGCTCGGCGAGGTCGTGCGCTTGCGGCATTTTACGGATTTGGGGGAAATTGCTCTGTTTCGTTGCATGGCAAATGTCCGCGCGGGAAAAATTCCGGAAGGGCTGGAATTTTTCCGTTTGAAAGCCGCGCAACTTTTCCCGGTTCAAGAACTTTTTGCCGGCGATATTTATGCGCTTCGTTCGCCAAAACGCTTGTCGCTGGGAATGCGCCTGTCGCTTTCGGGGGAACCGATGGATTTGGAAAATCGGGCAGGGCAGGAAAATTACCATTCCCTTTTGCAGACTCGGCTGGAATGCCTGCGGAGCGAAGATTTTACTCTTGTGGAAAGCAGTCTGGAACTTCTTGTGCGGATGGATCCGTCGATTCGCATTGTTCCCCGTCCCGATGTGGGCTGCTGGCTGCTTTATACGGTCGGCGAAGTCCAGCTAGAAGTGATTCTCGAACGGCTCAAGCGGGAATTCGGTTGTGACGTCCGGGCGGGAAATCCCGATGTGCTGTGGCAGGAACGCTTGAACGATTCTCTTTCTCCAGTGGAAAATTCTTTCTGTGCGGGGCCGTTTTCGGTGAAGCTTTCGCTTGCCGCCAAAAGGCTCCCTGAAACGTCGACGGAAGTTTCGCTTGCGGGGAGCGCCTTGAAGGGCCTTTCGCCCGATGTTCTCGCAGGGCTCCGGTCGGCGATTTCGGAATGCGCTTCGATTGGCGTTTTGGGAAAGGGCGCGCTGGTCGGGGTCGAATTTTTGATCGATGATTTTTCTGCGGTCGAAAACACTCCGGTCCCGATGATCAAGAAAGCTTGTGCGGATGCGGTGGAAAAGCTCGTTCGCCCGGCGGATATATGCCTGTATGAACCTTACATGGAGCTTTCGCTCGAATGCCCGGCGGAATATGCGGGGCTTCTCGGCGGAGACATTTTGTCCCGCGAAGGGAAAATCGTTTCGGTCGGGGGAAACGGTGTCATGCATACGTTTACGGCGGAACTTCCGCTGCGGAAGCTGTTCGGCTATGCGACGGCGGTTCGCTCCGGGTGCAAGGGTCGCGCGGAATACTCGATGCGGCTTTTGGAATATCGCAGGGCGAAGTAAGGACGACTTATTTCTGATTCCACCAGTTCATTTCGGCTTGAATTGCCTGGTTGATGATTGGATGAAATGACCCACGAATTTAAACATGTCGTGGATTTGCCTCTTTTGCAAAATTTGGTGTATATTTATGGACTGAACGAGTTCCGCAAATTGGATTGGGCGTTGCGAGCCGTCCGTGGCAAGGACTGGTGCTGGCCGTATCTCAAAGGGAAACTCGATTCTTGGATTGCGACGAATAATTCTTTATTGAACGCAAAATTAAAAATATGCAAGACCGGCTTGATTTTATGGAAAATGAAGATACCCTTGGGCAGCATCGGTATAGCAACATTCCGCTCCTCAAGGATGTCTATGACGAATATCTTTCCGAAATATTGAAACCATGAAAATGTAAATCTTGTCGATTCTTTTTGCCGTGGGGATTTCCTTTGCTGTTTCCGCAAAGGATTTTCCCTGTATTTCTAAACCGGATGAGCAGGGAAAATGTTGGACGCTTGTAAAAGATCCGCGCGACGGACAGGAATATCTCTCGATAAAGGCGTGCAAGCCTATTTCTGAGGGTGGGGCTTGTCATATTCACTATGTGGAAAATTCTCGATACAAGTCGCCGAATGCCGAGTGTGGCAAGGGAAAGGACTTTTATTATGGTTGCCTTTATCCTGCAAAGGAAGAGAAACTCGCATGCCCGGATTTTGGAGTTGAAACTAGTTGTAAACTTTATTTTGAATGGCGACCGACATATGAAGTGACCAGTAGAGAGTATGCAAAAATACGAAAGAAAATTTTGAATAAAAAGAACAGGGAAGTAAAAGAAGAACGGGACACGGGATGCGGAACATCGAGCTTAGTCGAGAAAACTTAAAGCTTTGAACAGCGGGATTTAAATTGCTGAAAATCAGAACATAGATGTCTGCAAATCTAAGCTCTAAACTCTCAGCTCTGACAACGGCTCGCTCGACAGTCCAATCCATAATCCCTTCTCCCTGTTCCCTAGCTGCTCGCTAGTCACTGATCACTGATATCTGACTTCTGTCAACTATCAACTAAGCTCTAACCACTGATTCCTGACAACTTACAGTTCGCTAAACAGTCAATTCCTCATTGCTCATTGCTAATTCCTCTCTAATCCCTACTTCCCCGTATCCCAAATCACTTTTTTCGGTGAATTTCCCAAAATCTCTTGACAACGTTTTTTTTTTCTTATGTTTAAAAGGTAAGTAAGCGGAAAGTCTGTTATCTTTTAAAAAGATTGCCGACCCGCTTGCGAAGGATGAAGATGGAAGAGATTCGTTCTGTCGCCGAATATATCGAGTGCCTGAAAGGCTACCAGCGAAGCGGCCTGTGCGGTTATCGCCCGGATGTCCGCTACTATTACCGCGGCGAATCCAGGGATTACGGGGCGACGAGCGGCCAGGCGATGATCGGTCGCGGAAACTGGCTGGAGGGGCACAACGAAGCGAAGCTTTTCCGGGAATGCGAGCGACGGCTGACGGACGAATTCCTGGACTGCAAATCGACCTTCGAAAAGTTGGTGATGATGCAGCATTACGGCATCCCGACGCGGATTCTCGACATTTCGCTCGACCCTCTTGTCGCGCTTTTCTTTGCGCTCTACCTGGACCCTCGCGGTAGAAAGGACGATAGCGGCGACGGAGTCGTTTTGGCTTATGAAGTCCCGGAAAACAGCATCAAGAACTACCATTCCGATGCGGTGAGTGTCGTGTCGAACCTGGCGGTCTATTCGCACTATGACGATTTGGACGTTGAAAAAATTTGTCGGGCACATGGAAAAGAGCGGAAGGAGTTCAACAAGGACGATGCCGTGCAGCACTTGCTTCACGAAATCAAGGCGGAGAAACCGTATTTTTTGGACTGGATCAATCCGGACGACCTGTCGTCTGTCTTTTGCGTGCACCCGCTTCTCACGAACCCGCGGATCAAGGCGCAACAGGGCGCATTCCTGCTCTTTGGACTGAAAGGCGACCAGCACCATCTGGCGACGCTCGAAAGCAGCAAGCAGAAAGAAAAAATTCGGATGCGGAAAGTTCGGATTCCGCACTCGGCGAAGGAAAATATCCGCGGGGAGCTGCAGCTGCTCGCCCGGACGGTGGATGTGATTTACCCGGATTGGGACGGCGTGAGCGACTACTTCGCCCGGTTCTACGGGAAAACGGCAGACAATTTTTACAAATAAGGAGAATGAAGATGGATGATACTTATAAAATTGAATGCTATGTGGAAACGATTTCGTCCGATGGGAACGTAACGGTTCGCGGCGTGGACGGATATCGGTTGGAAAAGAAAGAGGGCGAAAAGGAGAAAGCGTATAATGTGTTTTGGAAAGTTGAAGATGCTAAAAATGACGAGGATGGTGAAGTTCCGGTAAAAGTTTTCTCGGCTGAGAAAAGTTTGTCGCTTGAGGAAAATTCGAAAGAACTCCAATTCCTTTTGACCGCCAAGGCGAACCATTTGAAGGCTTCATTGGATGTGGCTTTGGGTAATGCCGATGAAAAAGACAAAGTGTTGATACAAAAGGTTTCTTTAATTTAAGGAGAGGAATGAAAATGAAGATTATTCTGCTTGCAGGGAACGCCAATGTGGGAAAAACATCGACGATGAATATTGTTTATGATAGGTTGATTCGAGAAGGGGCAATACTTGATAAGGGAACTCCTCCAGAGCAATCTGAAAAAAGGAAAAAGGACTTTGAATGTGTCCTTTTGTATAAAGGGCAAAAAGTGGCGGTTCATTCTGAAGGTGATTTTTTAAACGAGTGCTTTGAGGCGATTGAAAGATTTAGGGAGAGTGCAGATATTTTGGTCTTGGCTTGTCGGAAAAGAATGAGAGCTAAGCTAGAAGAGAGAATAAAAAAATTTTCAATGGAGTGTGAAATTGTTGAAAAGATGCTTAGCGATGATGAGCAAAAAGCGTTAGAAATTCTCCAAAAAATTTAGGAACGAGGTTAAAAATGAAAAGAATAATAGAATGCTTGATTGTTGCGTTGATGTTTTTGGGCTCGTCCGCTTTTGCGGATTGGGACGGTTCATCCAGCGAGCCTAAAAATACAAGGGAAATCGACGGCAAGATTTTTTACGAAATTTCCAACCCCGAAGAACTGGCTTGGTTTGCCGCACAGGTGAATAGTGGAAAATCAACGATCAATGCTGTTCTGGTAAATGACATCAAATTTGTGGATGATACGAACAAGACTAGCTCCGTAAATTGGACGCCAATTAGCAACTATTCTACGGTAATGTTTAATGGAATTTTTGATGGCTTAGGATATACGATTTATGGATTGTCTAGTCGGGGTGTCTTTGGATATACGGACACGGTTGCAATTGTTAAAAATCTAAAACTAAGCAAAAGCTCCGTAATACGACCAAACTATGATGTTGGTGGCGGGATTGTTTCTCTAAATAAAGGATTTATTTTCAATTGTATAAACTATGGAAGTATTGAGGTTAGAAAATATGATGGTCATAGCACGGTTGTTGGTGGAATTGTTGGAATAAATCGGGGTGGAACCGTTGAAAATTGTATAAATGAAGGGGAGTTCAAGGCTTATTCCAGTCATTATGGAGATACGATTTTTTTTGATGTAGGTGGAATTGTTGGTAAGAATGATTCGGGGATTGTTTTGAATTGTGAAAATAGAGGAAAAATTACTAGTTTTCTGAATTTGGGGGTTATAGGAGGGATTGTTGGCAAAAATATCGGTACGGTATCAAATTGTAAAAATATTGCTGAAAAAATTGCAGGCTCTGGGGTAAGAGCAGGAGGTATTGTTGGGGAAAATTCTCTAGGAAGTTCTATCGAAAATAGCACAAATGATGGTACTGTTTTATCTTTTATGGGTAAAGATTATAAAATAGAAAGCGAATATGCCGGAGGAATCGCTTCTCATAATTTAGGCTCAATTTTTCGTTGCGTGAATAGAGGCAGAATTGGTGGCGGATATTCTGGAGGCATTGTTGGAAAAAACGACGTTGTCGGCTCTATTTCTTTTTGTGAAAATAGTGGTAGTGTTTATGGTATTACTAATAGTAGTCTTGCTACTGTTTATTCGATTGGAGGTATTGCAGGAGATAATGAGGGGGGTGTTTCTAGGTGTAAAAATAAAGGGTCGATTTATTGCAAGGAAAAAGATGCCAAGTGTTTGGCAGGAGGTATTGTGGGGAGTAGCTATGGCAATAACATTATTTCTGTATGTATAAACGAGGGAGCTATACAGGCAAGTTCTACGCTTCTTTCGGATTATAGCGCTATTGGAGGGATTGCAGGAACTAGTCAAGGCGATTCTATTATTAACTGCATCAATCGAGGAGAAATATCTGGAGTATCTTATTCAATATCTTCTTCTGGGGGACTTGTTGGTAAAAGTTACAAAGGTTCACTGCTTTGCAATAGTTACAATGCAGGGCTTGGAATAAATGATGCCGCTCATGGTATTGTTGCTAAGGTCGAAAATGGAAAGGTGATTAATTGTTTTTTTGATTATCAAGTTTTTTTAAGTTCAAAGCGAGGGGAGTATGATAAAACTATGGCTACTTCTGAAATGCAAACGGATGCTTTTGCTTGGAGCCTTAACACTACGGAAGGAACCAGACAAAATAGTGAAATTTGGAGCCGTGATAGAGCGGGTTATCCGATTTTTGCTGATTCTGTTTATAGACCTATTTATAAAGTTATTTTCAAAGATGGTAGTGACACGGATGAACGATATACAAATTATAAAGGGTTTGTAGATTTTCCGAAAAATAAAGGCGTTGATGGTTTGGTATTTACTGGTTGGTATACACAAAATGGATCTAAAGTAAACGAAGCTAGTGCTTTTGTGAAAGATCAGACTGTTTATGCAAAATATATAAATCCTTTCTCTACATATTTTACGATTCTATTTCTTAATGCCGATTCAAGTCTGTTGGATAGGCAATATGTTAAATACGGAATGAAACCTGTTTATAACGGAGTTCCCACTAAAAAATCAACGGACAAGTATTCTTATACATTTGCAGGATGGCACACGGAGATTGTTGCTGCGATGGAAGATTTTGCCTATTATGCCGTCTTCGATTCGACAAGAATCATTCCCCAAGCCATTCCGGAGACAGTCTCCGTCCCCACGTGGAGCGTCACCGCCGTGGGCTGGAATTTCCTGATTCACGTTGCGCCGGTCGGCAAATCTTATGCTCTCTTCGATCTGCAGGGAAAGGTTCTTGCCAAGGGCCGTGTTGAAAGCTCGGAGATGACGGTCTCCGCGCCTCGGGCAGGAAGCTACATCATCCGCGTCGGGGAACGTTCCGTTCGGGTGAATGTGAGGTGATGGAGATGAAAAAAAAGGTTTCGCAAACGATTTTTTTTTGCAAAGTTCAAAGGTCGAATCATAATGACGATGGATTCTGAAAACAACAACAGCTCGTTCGATGAATATGATCTGTACAAACAGTATTGGAAATGTCGCAACTTTGAACTGCAAAACTTGTGGCAACGTTCCATATTTTTAGCGACGTTCCTTGTTCTGTGCTTTACCGGTTATGGGTTCTTTTTCGTACATGCCTTTTTCGAAGGCTCAATGGTTACCGTATTCAACAATGATGTGAATTTGATTCCGGCACATATCATTGCTACTGTAATTTCTCTAATCGGGATGGTGATGAGCGTCTTGTGGACTTGCATGGCGAAAGGTTCTAAGGCTTGGTATGAAGTATATGAGCGGGCGATAGGAATGTTGGATAGTCATAAACAGTTTTCGAAATTTTCGTTTTTGAAAGATTGTCCGGTGGGAGGTTTTAGCATGGAAAATTTGCCGGGATATAAATCAAAGGGAGACACTCCTCAATTCAATACGGAGCTGTTTAGCTTAAAAGGCGGCCTTTACTCGCCTTCAAAAATCAATATCGTTATCGGACCGATTTGCTTTCTCATCTTTTGTGCCCTGTTCGCTCTGCATCTGGAATGCATCTTTTTGATGTTTGGCTTTTCTTTGGAAGAGTACGCTGTGCCGATTTTGTTCCTGCTTGTCATCGTTGTCTTGGGATATTTTTTGCGGGTAAAGCTGTCTTTGCAGAGTAGCGTACTGAAAATTAAGGATCCCGGTCGGTGATGGCGTGAATAAACGATATAAGGAAAATGAAAAAACAAATTCAAAGGAAAGTAAAAATGGTTGAAAAAATAAAGTCTCTGAGTTTTTGCCTGTTATTTTTTATCTCAGCATCTTTTGCTGCGAATTGGGACGGATTGTCTAGCGAACCGAAAAATACAAGGGAGATAGACGGCAAGGTCTTTTACGAGATTTCCAGTTCCGAAGAACTGGCTTGGTTTGCTGAACAGGTAAATGGTGGGAAAACAACGATCAATGCCGTTCTGGTAAATGACATCAAGTTTATGGATGCTACCAGCAAGACTAGCTCTAAGAATTGGACGCCGATCGGTAGTGATTCCACGATGAGGTTTAACGGGATTTTTGATGGTGCAGGGCGGACAATTTACGGATTGCGTTGTAATCGGACATTTGCCGGTATGTTCGGGGTGACGGATAAGGATGCCGTGATAAAAAATGTGAAATTGGCAAAATCATCTATAATAAGTGGTGTGCTTGATGAAGACGGGTATGTTTTTATTGGAGGCATTGTTGCAATCAATAACGGAGCTTTGTATGAGTGTGCCTATAGTGGCACTGTCTTCTATGCCAATAATGGTACTTCTATAGCACGTCCTTCTTCTATGGGCGGCATTGTGGGAATTAATAAAGGTTCTGTTGAGAATTGTACAAATAGAGGTACGATTACTGTCTCAGGTTTGTTTAGCGTTATTGTTGGAGGCATTGTTGGTATGAATTCTAGCTCATATAAAGGTTTTGGGAGGTGGGTATTTTATACGGTTAAGGGTTGTGTGAACGAAGGTTCTGTTTCCGTGATCAACGGCCCTTATTCCGACGCTATTGGTGGTATTGTGGGTGATAATAGCGGTTCTGTTGAGAATTGTACAAATAGCGGTATGATTACCGGCGAGAGAAGGGTTGGTGGTATTGTGGGTGATAATAGCGGTTCTGTTGAGAATTGTACAAATAGCGGTACGATTACCGGCGAGAAAGGGGTTGGTGGCATAGTGGGGACTGGAGGTTCTGTTGAGAATTGTACAAATAGCGGTACGATTACCGGCAAAAATGGGGTTGGTGGCATAGTGGGGTCTGTGGGGACTGGAGGTTCTGTTAAGAATTGTATGAACGAGGCTGTCATTAGCGCCGATAGTTCTGTTGGCGGCATAGTGGGGGCTGGAGTTTCTGTTGAGAATTGTATAAATAGCGGTACGATTACCGGCCAATATGAGGTTGGTGGAATCGTTGGATATAATCGCAGTGGTGGTACTGGTGTTAAGAATTGTATGAACGCGGGTCCTGTCTCTGGTCCTGTCTCTAGTACCAAAGCGAATCATGTTGGCGGTATTGCGGGGTGGAATAGTGGTACTGTTTCGGTTTGTACGAATAGTGGTTTAGTTGAAGGTGACAAGAGTGCTGGAATTGTCGGCTATAATGAAAACATGGTGACAGATTGTCGAAGCTTAGTTTTAACATCGAAGAGGAGGGGAAAGTATGCCGGTCTTGTTTATCAAAATAAAAAATCCTCCACCCCGTGGGTCGTTGCCACGATACGCAATAGTTTTAGCGTAGCAAACCATGCATTCGGTGGGATCATGGACAGCTTTGAGAACGAAGGAACTGTCGCTAATTGCTATTACGATTCTGCCGTATATACGAATAGTATCCCGTTAGGGCGCGAAATTCCGAATGCTGAAATGCGCACCTCCGATATGCAAAGCGACCGGTTTGCTTGGATTCTCAATACCACGAACGGCGATTCTGCGCACAGTGGTATCTGGAGTCGTGACAGCGTGGGTTATCCTATCTTCGCCGATTCTCTTCATAAACCTATTTATAAGGTGGTTTTTGATAATGGGCGAGACTCGATGGATTGCTTTACAAATTATAAAGGCTTGATTCCTTTTCCTAGTGATCCTGATCAGCCTGGTAAATTGTTCAGAGGCTGGTTTACTGATGATGGGGATAAAATAGATAACTTGACTATTTTTTCAAAAGACCAGACTGTGCATGCAGCCTATACTGACCTCTATTTCTCGATTCGCTTCTTTGATTCGGACTGGAGTCTGCTTGATTCACAATATGTAAAATATGGGGAATTTCCGGTTTATGGCGGACCGATTCCCAAAAAAACATCTAGCGGTAAATATGAATATGTTTTTTCTGGTTGGTCGCCAACGCTCAAAGCTGTGACAGGTGCGGTCACTTATACGGCCGTCTTTGACTCAACAAGAATCATTCCCCAAGCCGTTCCGGTAACAGTTCCCTTCTCTCCCACACGGAGCGTCACCGCCTCGGGCAGGAATTTCCAGATTCACGCCGCGCCGGTCGGCAAATCTTACGCTCTCTTCGACCTGCAGGGAAAGGTTCTCGCCAAGGGTCGCATTGAAAGTTCGGAGATGACGATTTCCGCACCTCGGGCAGGGAGCTACATCATCCGCGTTGGGAACCGTTCCGTCCGGATGAACGCAAGGTAGTTTCGGTTGAAAATTCAAAGATCGGCGGCCCGCAAGGGTCGCCTTTCTATTTGTACGAATTGCGAGGTTTCAGGCGGCTTCTCGGTTTGAGCCTATGTTTCGTTTGCACAAAGCATAAAAAGATTTCGTTAAAAAATGTTTGCTCTCCGCAACTTTTCTTAGGCGTGGCTTCGCTCAGAAAACATTTTCGCTTGGAACAAAAAGCTCGAGTTGTGAAAAAAACGCTTTGCCCTGTGATCCTGTCGTTCCCCGGATCGTTCTCGCTAATTCACCTTCTTCACCGGGCGGACGTATTTCCAGAACCGCCTGCAGTCGTGGTAGAAGTAGAAGAGTCTTCCCTGCGAGGTGTCAAGCTCGTAGCCCGCCGCGTGAAAGTCAAAGTTCTTCATCGCATCTTCCATCGCCGCTTCGACGCTCTGGTTTTCCGTCTCAAAGTCGAACGGTCCGTGCTCGAACACGATGTATTCGCCTTCCGCCACGTCCATCAGTTGCATCTGTGGCGGCACTTCACCGTTCCAGTCCGCCGGAAGCCGCACACCGTAACTTTCCGCAAGAGGAATTCCCCAGCTGCAGATTCTTCCCGTCGGCTCGTTGATGAACGCCATAATCTGTCCGCTTCCCGAATCCGCCTCGCTTCCGCCCGCATCGTCGAGCTTCCCCGGAATGTTTTCCAAAATTCCGCAAATCGTTTCGTAATCCTGGCTGGGAATCTTGTTCTGCCGCTGCCAGAAATCCCAGTAGCCGATGCTCTCGTAGTTTCTGATGTGAAGATACTTGTGTGCCGGAATCGTTACAAAGTAAGTCCTGATTTCGCCGGTTGAATTTTTGCCGTTTTCGTCTTTCATTTTGAATCCTCCGGTCTGGGCAAGAAAACAGTCGAAAGGTCGGATGACAGTCCGAAGCGCCACCGGGCGCGGGTTCGCGCGGAATTCGCTGGGCGTCATGCCGTAAGATTCCTTGAACGAGCGGGTGAACGCCTCGTGGCTCGAAAATCCGTGCTCAAGCGCAATCTCCAAAAGTCCCTTTTTCGTGTCGCGAACATCCTTGAGGGAAAACGCAAGGGAACGCTCCCGCAGATACTTCCGGAAGCTCATCCCGGAAATTTCGCGGAACTTGCGCGAAACATGGAATTCCGAAAATCCCAGCTTCTTGGATAGCGAAACGAGCGTCGCCTTTTCGTCCTCGTGATTCCTGATGCACCGGTCGATTTCCTCGACAACCGCTTGCACCATCAAATGCCATTCGCCAGCCATAGTTTCTCCTATCTGGTTGTAAAGATATAGAATGAAAACTGTTTCGGCTTGATTTGAATTGCGATTTTCCCCATCGGGCATCGAAAGCGCGGACTGTATAATAAATCCGATTTTCACCGAAATTGCAAACGAAATCGATTTCAAGTTTTTTTCGAACCGGACATCCGTTTTGATTCTTTTCGAAAGATTTCACAATCCCGCCATCCGCGGAAAAGAAGCTTGGCGTAAATGACGTTCTCCATCAGGTGAGTTTCTTCAAATTGCCTAAAGTTCAAACGAGAATTTCGCAGTCCCGGATCTGTAAAATAAAACTTTAGCGGTGAACCGATATAGCGCTTGCCCTTGATGTCAAAACGCTGTGCGGAATGGACAAGAAACGCGTCTTTGAGATAGCCGATGTATTTGGCGACCGGTCTATTTTTTCGGCATTTGACAGGGAACTTACGACAGAGGAAAGAATGCTCGAAATGTCGTCTAGATCGTGGACATTTCTGGTTTTGTTTCGCTGAATGATGCCGCGAATATAAACTTCCCGGAAAAGGGCGTCCAGATGCGTTTTTTTCTTGACCGGATTGTTTGGCTTTCGCAGATAGGAATTCAGGACGGATTCGAAAGCTCCGAAATCATCTGCCGAGTCAAAGACGAATCGGAGGATGTGGGTTATATTTGTTTTCAGATAGTCGTAAGTAGCCATTTCCCATGGCGTGAACCAGTTTGTCTAGGTAGGCATCTCTTTTTATCATTTTTCGAATTCCTATGGAAAATTTTTGCGTAAAACTGCAATTTTCTCCCTTATGATAAATATTTTGTTTCTGCGGGCTTCCATGGCGACATTCCAAATCCAGACAAATGGGCAACAATCAATCCGTCTCCAGAAAGACTTTTCCCGGGGAAACTTCAAAAAAGCTTGACAAAGTGCGAATCGAACTCGCCGACTGCGCCTTTGCCAACGGAAGCGAGGCGTCGGTCGATTAGTTGTTGTCGAATGCGGCAACTTACGGTTCGTCTTTGTATTGGTACAATGCCGTAGATGGATGTAAAAGATATATCTATTTTGAACAGTGTTATGACGGACGCGGACTGAAACTCTAGTTTGGAAATTTGGAATGTCGGAGGAGGATGGGCTCGCTCTCGGGCTGTTTTCTCCTTTTTGGTGCCTTTTGTATATTTTTTGTAAAAAAATGAAGGCGGAGTCTTGCATTTTTGAAGAAAATCAACTAAATTTGGGGTCTCAAATTCGGAAAGTAGCGCTTCCTATGCTTTCCGGATGTCAGGATGTATTTTCATCCGCGGATTTGAAGCGATAAACCTTCTGGTGAAGAAGAGGAATAAAAATGGCAAAAGAGAAGTTTGAAAGAACGAAGCCGCACTGCAACATCGGCACGATTGGCCACGTTGACCACGGCAAGACGACACTGACGGCGGCAATCTGCACGACGCTTGCCGCGAAGGGCCTGGCAGCGGCGAAGAAGTTCGACGAGATCGACAACGCGCCCGAAGAGAAGGCCCGCGGCATCACGATCAACACGTCGCACGTGGAATACCAGACGGAGAACCGCCACTACGCGCACGTCGACTGCCCGGGGCACGCCGACTACGTGAAGAACATGGTCACCGGCGCCGCCCAGATGGACGGTGCAATCCTCGTCGTCGCGGCGACCGACGGCCCGATGCCGCAGACCCGCGAGCACATCCTCCTCGCGCACCAGGTCGGCGTCCCCAAGATCGTCGTGTTCCTGAACAAGTGCGACATGGTTGACGACCCGGAACTCCTCGAACTCGTCGAGGAGGAAGTCCGCGACCTGCTGAAGCAGTACGGCTACGACGGCGACAACACCCCGATCATCCGCGGATCCGCGCTGAAGGCCCTCGAAGGCGACGCGGAATACCAGGAGAAGATCATGGAACTTATGAACGCCGTCGACGAATACATTCCGCAGCCGCAGCGCGAAGTGGACAAGCCGTTCCTGATGCCGATCGAAGACGTTTTCACGATCACTGGCCGCGGCACCGTCGCGACTGGCCGTATCGAACGCGGCAAGATCAACCTGAACGACAAGGTCGAGCGCGTCGGCCTCGGCGACACGGTCGAATACGTCGTAACCGGCGTCGAGATGTTCCGCAAGCTGCTCGACGACGCCCAGGCTGGCGACAACGTTGGCCTTTTGCTCCGCGGCGCGGAGAAGAAGGACATCATCCGTGGCATGGTCCTCGCCGCCCCGAAGTCCGTCACCCCGCACGCCCATTTCAAGGGCCAGATCTACGTTCTGAAGAAGGAAGAGGGCGGCCGCCACACGCCGTTCATGAACGGGTACCGCCCGCAGTTCTACTTCCGCACGACGGACGTGACAGGCACG
>NZ_FUWU01000055.1 GCF_900167415.1 Fibrobacter intestinalis
CCCTTTCAGGGATACTTCAACTATGGAATCAAAGATTCCAAGTTTCAGGGATGCAAAGCCGAAGCAATCTGTGCTGGCACCTCGTCATTGCGAGGAGCGTAGCGACGTGGCAATCTTGTCAGCGGGAAAGGATTGCTTCACCCCTCCGGGTTTCGCAATGACGGTCGCTTTCAAATATGACTGATTTTCTCCTTGGTGGGTACGCAATGACGAATACTACTAGTCTCCTCGAAGATAATGCCTGCAAACAAGCTTGCGGCGCAACATTCGCCTTGCACGCTTTTGCAAAGGCTCCCTTCCAGGGACAATTCGTCTAAAAGAGTAAAACTCTTAAGACTCATGAGCAGCCCCTTTCCCCTTCACCCTATCCCCCGCCACGCTTTGCTGTGGGAAATTTTAGATTCTGGGGCGGAATGAGATATGTTACTTCGCGAAAGGGGAAACTCGGTTATCAGTTATCAGTTCCGACTCCCAACTCCCAACTACCTCCTCCTGATCACTAGTTGCTAACCATGGTTCGACAACCGGTTGCTGAGCCTGTCGAAGCACACCAACCAAGCAAATCGGGTGGAATTTTGTATATAAATTCCCAAAATAAAGTAGCGTCAGAAACCCAATTTATCCAAGCTCGATCAAAATAATGTTAAACGTGTTGCTGTTCAGAAACTTTTACGAAATCCCCGTTTTTTAATTTTTTGTAACAATCCTAAAATCTTTTTGCTTTTTTTAGCCCTGTCTTGAAAATATATTCCAAAATGGAATGAAAAACGCTGTCAGAATCATTTGTGGAATAGCTCTTTTGTCTTCATTGGCGTTTGCAAGCGCTTCGGGCGAAGTTGCTGATTCTTTACAAAACCGTCTATCGGTAGATTTAGGAGTGTCGCTGGAAGGAGCGTTCGGATTGTGGAACGTTAAATTGGAAGAAGATCATATTCGCGCACCGGAATTTGGTTTTGGTGTTTCTTCGCTTTGGGGAATAGGGCATTTGGCTTTTCGGATTTCGGCTTTAGGCAAATACCAGGCGGTATATGTCAGTGAAGGAACGCAAGCGACGATCAATGAAGGCTTTTGGCGATTGGGCGGCGGGGTCGCTGTTCGGTTGCAGGAAAATTCTTTGGAAGGATTTTGGACCGAAATCGGTTCTTCATGGATGTTCCCGCTTCGAAAATCGAAAACACTGTGCGAAGGATCGGATGGAACGCAAGATATTCGCTGGTCTTTGAAAACGGATTTGGAAGTTCCCTTGGAATTTTCTTTAGGGTATCGCATTCCCGTGGGATTCGTATCGTTGGATTTTTCTCTGTTTGGAATGTATGATTTGACAAAGCCTTTGACTTTTCGTGTAAATGGAAATGAGCGGCAAAGCAGGGCTTGGAATGTTGGCTTTAGGACAACTCTTTGGGGGTTGAGGTTTTGATGCTTTTTGGGAAAAAGATAAGAAAAAATTTTTTGCTCACTGCGCTATTTTTCCTTTTTGGTGTTGTCGCGTGTGACGATACGGATTTGCGGGCGGTTTCTGGGATTGAGGATTCGAGTTCTGCGGAAACGATTAGTTCAGCTGTGGAAATGTCGTCTTTTTACGAGTCCAGTTCTTCGTTCATGGAGACTGTTCCTGCAAGCTCGTTTGAAGAAAACTCCAGTTCATCGGAAAATAGCAGTTCCGACGTGAGTTCCTGTGAATTTTCATCTAGTTCTGCGAAGTCTAGCAGCTCAGTAAAATCCAGCAGTTCGGTGGTTTCGTCGTCCAGCAAAGATGCTGAAATCACGATTGTGGGGACTTGTGCTCCGCAAAACGATACCATTATCATGGGAACTTCGGCCACATGGATTTTTTCTCAGCAAAGCCCCGAAGATAAAACGCTGGCGGAAAACGCAAAATTTAAATGGGTCATTAGCGGCTCTTATGAAGGAAAGGCTTCTGGAAAAGGTAAAATTTCAGCTTCGGGCACTTACCCGGAAGCGGGCGAGTACGATGCCAAGTTGACGATTGATGGCGGCGATACGATTTTTTGTGAAAAATTGTTCGTGAGAAAGCCGATGCTTTTGGGGTGCGAATGCAAAGCCGAATCAAGAACTGTAGAAGCGCAGTCGCGTGCCAAGTGGACTTTGTCGGGCTGTGTCGGCGAAAATAATGCGGGACTGAGCAAAGTTGTCTGGTCGGAAGATGTGACGTCCAACGGCTGGACGGAAGCGACAAAAGAACTGTCCGCGGGAGAAACGGCGGAGCCTACGGTGGAAGCGCAGAATGGTGCGGGTTATTCTTTGACCATCCCTTGTGAATCGGTTGCCGCATATTAGCTGTTGAGTGCTTGGAAATCGCTTTTTGAAAGCGGATACGACAAAATTCTTTAGTGGTGTTATATTTTTGCCATGAATATCGTATTGCTTGTTGTTGTTCTCGCCTCTGCGCTTTTGGCTTATTTGCCGGGAGAATGGAAATTTCCCTCCGTTCCTAATTCCCACGGACTTTTGGGAAATCCGGCGGGGCTTTCTGCATTTGATTCGCCTGGAGCCATTTTGAATTTCGGGCGAGACAAAGAGGACGTTTATGAATTTTCGACCGGTCTGAGCGGCGATTATCTCGGTGCTGCTTTTAGTTACCGTTCGGATTACGAAAAAGTGGATGAATCTCGATGGAATTTGATAGCTTCTCTGCCTTTGTTGGATCGATATGCCTTTTTGGGATTTTCGGCGGGAGCTTTTCGCAGTTCCGCATTTCGAGGAACGGATTTTTCGGCGACACCAGGCGTTTTGATTCGTCCTTTTCATTTTTTGGCTTTGGGATTTAACAGCCGACACGCATTGCAGTTTGGACCGGAAAAAGAAAGGCGAATTCAGGAATACGGGGCGACTTTGCGCTTGCTTGAAGGAATGTCGGTCAGTTACGCTGGAGAAAACAAGAACACGCATCGATTGCTGGTGCAAGCGGATTTGGGATTTTTGAATTTGGGTGTGCAGATTCCTCTTCATGGCGACGATGAATGTCGGATTTTTGCATCGCACGCTTTTGGCCGTACCTTCCAAGGAACGATCGCTGTGGATGACGATTGGAAGCCAAGACATTTTTCTATAGCTTATCACAAAGCCAAAGTCGCGGATCCGTATATGCTTTCTCGAGTTGTTCGGGTGCCGCTTTCGATGCCGCTCACCGAAACCGAGCCCGGATTTTCGCTTTTGGGAAGCCGCTCTTTGAGCGTAGAATCTTTGCGTGAAAATTTTGATTTGCTCCTTGCCGATAAAAGCGCCCAGCTGATTATTTTTGATTTTACGGGTTACAAGGCGGGAGCGGCGATTTCCAAGGAAATCGAGCGGGGAATTATCAAGTTGAATTTGCAAGGAAAAACGACAGTTGCCTATTTAGATGAATTGCGGCCAGCGACGCTTCTTGCTTCCAGTGCGGCGACAAAAGTGGTTCTTTCACCGTTGGCGCGGGTAAATTATCGCGGGGTTGGCGGCGAAGTGCTGTATTACAAAGGCCTTTTTGATTGGGTGGGAGTCAAGGTGGAACTTTTGCGGCATGGGGCTTACAAGTCGGCTGTAGAGCCATGGACCGCAGATTCGATGAGTGCGGAGGCGCGGGAAAATTACACGCAGCTTTATCAGGATTGGTGGACTTCAATAACGGAAGACGCGCGTAGTCGCATTTCGAATACCGCCGTGTTGGATTCGTTGCAGGAACATCCCAGCTTACTGGCTTCCGACGCAAAAAAATCGGGTTTGGTCGATACGTTGTTGTATTTGGACGAGGTCGCTCCTTATGCGCTGAAAACGCTTTACGGACTGGATGCTCCTTTTGTCCGGGTTGCCGATTATGTTCCTCGAGCAGGTGTGCGCTTGTTTGACGAGGACTGGCGCCCGCGTTCCAAGATTGCCCTTTTGAATATCGAAGGCTCTATTGTTGATGGCCACGGCGGTTATGACCCTTTAACGGGAAGGCGCAGTACGGGGTCGGCTGAAGTTCTTGAAGCTTTGGGCTGGTTGATGAAGTCGCCTGAATATGCGGCCTTAATTGTGCGAATCAACAGTCCGGGCGGTTCGGCGCAAGCGGCGGATGCGATTTGGCATCGTTTGCAGACGATTTCTAAAACCCAAATGCCCGTGGTGGCGAGCATTGGAGATATGGGTGCTAGCGGTGGTTATATGATTGCTTGCGGGGCGAATGAAATTATTGCGGAAAAATCGAGCATCGTTGGCAGTATCGGCATTTTTGGCGGGAAAGTGAGTGCAAAAGGACTTTTGGATAAATTGAAATTGCGCATGGAATCGGTGAAATCACACGAACATGCCGATGCGGAAGGAGTCGGGCGGGAATTTACAGAGAATGAAAAAGTGGCCTTGCAAAATTATTTGGACACTTTCTACGGGCATTTTTTGGACGTGGTCAGTGGAGCGACGCAGCTTTCCACGGATTCTTTGGATCGAAGTCTGGCCGGAGGACGAGTTTTTACGGGGAGTCAGGGTGTGCGTAACGGGCTTGTTCAGAAAATTGGTGGATTGGATCTTGCTGTGCAGGAAGCAAAGAGGTTTGCGGGAATTTCGAAAAGCCGTCCGGTAGTTCTTCGGTCGATTCTTTCGGATAAATCCTACCTCTCTCGCAGCTTTTCGGACGGAATCCATTTGGCGGATTGGATAAATTCGATAGAAAAAACGCAAGTTTGGGCTCTTTTTGTGGCTCCACCCTTGCCGTTTTAAGCAAATTATTTAAATTATGTCCGCACCGATGAGCTATGGTGTAATGGTAGCACAACAGATTCTGAATCTGTTTGTCTAGGTTCGAATCCTGGTAGCTCAATAAGGATAGGCCGGTTTTTTCGTCGGCCTTTCTTATTTTTAAATGAAAAACGGACGGCTGGTTTAGGCTCCCTTTAAAATTCATTCCAACCAACGGTCCCTGAGCCTTGGTTAGTGAGCTTGTCGA
The DNA here is from genome assembly GCF_900167415.1 of Fibrobacter intestinalis. Taxonomy (GTDB): domain Bacteria; phylum Fibrobacterota; class Fibrobacteria; order Fibrobacterales; family Fibrobacteraceae; genus Hallerella; species Hallerella intestinalis. The sequence goes on from NZ_FUWU01000055.1 coordinate 4,919, forward strand.
ACTAGCCGAACCACTTCACCTGAGCAATTTTTAGAGGTGGCCTTTAATTTTTCCGATTACGGCAATTTTGGGCGCAACGGCTGCAATTTCCGCAACAAGTTTTCCCGTTTTTCCGATTTTTTACGATTTTTCGGATAGCCAAAACACAAGCGGCGGCAACGATGAAAAGGATGAGAATGTCCCAGAAATTCATCAGAATCCTATTGCAGAAAGGAATGTTTTTACGCTCCATGCGGCAATCCAGGCTATGGCGCATTGAAAAAGGACGACAAAGAGCGCGTATTTTTTTCCGAGTTCACGCTTGACGGCAGAGATGGCGGCAACGCAAGGCGTGTAGAGTAAACAGAAAACCAAAAGAGTGGCGGCGCTTAAGGCTGAAAGAACATTTTTCACATCTTCGGTAAAGAGGACTTGCAGCGTGGAAACGACGGATTCTTTGGCCATAAATCCGCTGATGAGAGCTGTGCAAATTCTCCAGTCCGCTAGACCGAGAGGGGCAAATAGCGGTGAAATCCATCCTGCTAAGGCGGCGAGAATGCTGTCTTTGGAATGTTCCACCATATTGAAATGCAAATCGAAGCTCTGCAAAAACCAGACGAGAATCGTAGCGATAAGAATAATGCTGAATGCGCGCTCCAAAAAATCTTTTGCTTTTTCCCACAGAAGCTGGCGAACGTTTCGGAATGCAGGCAGTCGGTAGTTGGGAAGCTCCATCACAAAGGGAACGGGTTCTCCGCGAAAAAGGGTCTTGCGGAAAATCAGGGCGATGACTATGCCGAATAGAATTCCCAAAAGATAAAGGATGGAAATGACAAGGCCTCCGTGCCCCGGAAAAAAGGCGCTGACAAAAAAAGCGTAAATGGGAAGTTTTGCCGAACAGCTCATGAACGGCGTTAAAAGAATGGTCATTTTTCGATCGCGGGCACTAGGCAATGTGCGAGTGGACATCACCGCGGGAACGGTGCAGCCAAAACCGATGAGCATCGGGACAATGCTTCTTCCCGAAAGTCCGATTTTTCGCAATAGTTTGTCCATGAAAAAAGCGACGCGGGCAATGTAGCCGCTATCTTCTAAAAGGGAAAGAAAAAAGAAAAGTACGACGATAATCGGCAAAAAACTGAGAACGGTACCGACGCCGACCAAAATGCCATCCACCACCAGACTATGGATTGTCGCGTTAACGTGAAGAGCTGTTAATGCAGAATCTGTCCAAGCCGTAATTTTATCAATGCCCGATTCCAGGAACTCTTGTAACCATGCGCCGATGACGTTGAACGTCAAATAGAAAACGCTCAGCATGATGGCGATAAAACATGGTATGGCCGTAAACTTGCCGGTGAGAAACCGGTCGATGTAAAGGCTTCGGCGGCTTTCTTTGCTTTGCACCGGTTTGATGACAGTTTGCTCGCAGACCTTTTGAATAAATTCAAACCGCATATCGGCAATGGCTGCGCTGCGATCCAGGCCTCGTTCCTTTTCCATTTGCGCTGTGATATGTTCCAGCATCTCCGTTTCATTGGCATCGAGCTGGAGCTGCTCAAGAATAAGTTCATCGCCTTCGACGACTTTGCTCGCGGCAAAGCGAATCGGCAAGCCTGCTCTTTCAGCATGGTCTTCTATCAAATGGATGACGGCGTGCAGACAGCGGTGAACGGCTCCGTTGTGCTGATTTTTATCGCAAAAATCTTGATGGCGTGGGCGTTCTTGGTTTTGAGCGACGTGAAGGGCGTGGGAAATCAGCTCTTCAATTCCTTGATTGCGAATTGCCGAAATCGGTATGACCGGAACGCCAAGCAGGGCTTCCATTTCGTTGATGTCGATGGATCCGCCGTTTCCCGTCACTTCGTCCATCATGTTGAGGGCGACGACGGTGGGAACGTTCATTTCCAGCAGTTGCATGGTCAGATAGAGATTGCGCTCGATATTGGACGCATCGACGATGTTGATAATTCCCTGCGGCTTTTCATTCAGCACAAAATTTCGAGATACGATTTCTTCGCTGGAATAGGGCGACATGGAGTAGATGCCGGGCAAATCGACCACAGAGGCGTTTGTTGTCTCGCGAATGCGCCCTTCTTTTTTATCAACAGTCACACCTGGGAAATTGCCAACGTGTTGATTTCCTCCGGTTAATTTGTTGAAAAGAGTGGTTTTGCCGCAATTCTGATTGCCCACTAATGCGAATTTTAATGGGGTTTCTGCCGGCAGCGGCGAAGCGTTGTTTTCGGAATGAAAGAAGCCTTCTTCGCCAATTCCCGGATGAACGGATTTTTTGCTCTCTCTTGCGTGAAGATGCAGTTTACTTCGTGCGGGAATCGGTTCCACTTCAATTCGGGCAGCGTCCATCAGGCGAAGGGTCAATTCGTATCCGTGAATTTGCAGTTCCATCGGATCGCCCATAGGGGCGAATTTGGTGACGGTAACTTCGGCACCGGGAAGAACGCCCATATCCAAAAGATGCTGACGCAGAATGCCTTTCCCTCCGACGGAGCGAATGACGGCACTTTGACCGACTTTGAGTTTGCGAAGCGATGTCATCAAGCGGCCTCAAAAAAAATGAAACTGATTTAAATATAGAAAGCTCTTTCATGCCTTGTGGTTTCTACATTTGTTTTTATGGCTGCCGTAGATTTTTACTCTTTTTTCTCTGCCTATTTTGGCGACCGCTGGGATGAACTTTTGCCTGCGCTTCGAGGAGAATCCGTTTACGAAACGATACAGTATCCGGGAAAAGAACCTTATTATTTGGATGAGGCTTCTGCATTTGCAGCCCGGTCGTTAGGTGTAGAGCCGGGAATGGATGTTTTGGATATGTGTGCGGCTCCTGGCGGGAAAACGCTCCTTTTGGCGTCATCTTTAGCGGGCCGAGGTTCGCTTCAGTCGAATGATCGTTCTCCGGACAGACGTCAGCGTTTAATGCACAATATTGAAAATACCCTTCCCGAAAATTTGGCGTCCGTCATTAAAGTTTCGGGATACGACGGCGTTCGTTTCGGTCTGTTTCGCAAAAATGAATTTGACCGCATTCTTTTGGACGCACCGTGCTCTTCGGAAAGGCACGTGATGGAAAGCGAAAAATATCTGGCGGAATGGACCCCCAAGCGGATTGCGCATATTGCTGTGACGCAGGGTTCCCTGCTGGCGAGTGCCGTAGATGCTTTGAAAATCGGCGGGCAAATGATATATAGCACCTGTGCGCTTTCAAAAATGGAGAATGACGATGTTGTCCGTAAAATTTTAAAAAAGCGCAAAGGCCGTGTTCATGTTTTGGAATTGAAACCAGAAATTTCTGGAACCGATGTGACGGAATTTGGCGTGCAAATGCTTCCGGATAAGTGCGCTGGGCGAGGTCCCATCTATTGCGCCAAGTTGGAGAAAATCGCATAAAGAACTATCTTCCGACCATCCGTAGTTCAACAGGTTCGTCAATTGTAGTTGAATCCGTTCGACAAGCGGCTACTTCCCTTCGGCAGGCTTAAGGACCGATTGTCGAACTAGCTGAAGGGCTGTAACCACTAATCCCGAGTCCTCAAACAACCGATTTCTTGAAAATGAATTTTTAGAGGTGCCAGAATTCAATTCCTGGATTTATGTCGGCGACCGCGTTTCCCATTCTGTGGCGTAAATGTTGCAGTAGTCAATGCTATGAAATTTTCTCGTCGAGAGCTTCTTTGAGGGCAAAAAAGATTCTCGTGGAAAATTCTATCGCCCTTATTCACAAGATTTAAATTATTTTAGAGTCGTATGAAATCTTTTTTTTATTTCTGTTTTTTTTCTTTGTTGTGCTTGACTTCCGCTGCAATGGCAAGAGACGTTCCGGTTCGTTATGTGCTTGCTAACGAATCGGTGGAGCAAGACGCCAAGTTTGTAAAAATCGCCAAGGATACCGTTTATCTGTTGCCTTTGGATTCTGCGGAAATTGCGGAAATTCAAAAAAAGGATGAGGCTCTGCTGAAACAGCTAGAACCGGATTCCGTGGAAGAGGAAAATCAAACGGGAGATATGGAATCCGATCAGAACTTGAATCCCTTGGAAGCTGCCGAGGATTCCGCGATGGTGGCGGATTCCCTTGCTCGGGTGGATTCCCTTGCGCGAGCGGATAGTTTGGCGAAAGCGCAAGCGGATAGTGCGAAAATTGCCGCCGCTTCGGATTTTGAAGCGGCTCTTCTTGCGCAGGAAAAACAAGCGATGGAAGATTCTTTGGCAAAAGAAAAAGCGATGGCTGATTCCATTGCTGCGGTTTCCGATTCTATTCGTGCCGTGGAAAGGCAGGATTCGTTGGATAAAATCGCCGCTATTCCCATTGAACAAAAGTATATCAAGATATTCAAGTACGAATTGATGCGCATGACGAATTTGGAATCGGGGGAAGCCGTCAATCTTTCTTTATCCGATTTTGTATTTCCGGAACTTGACGACGAAGAAGAACCGATATATCCCGACGGCAATGCTAATTTGCGAGTCACATCCTACCCGGATAGTTGCGAAATTTACATCAATGGGGAATCGCTGGAATTGTTTGCTCCCGATACCATTCGAAAAATCAAACCGGGCAAATACACCGTGTCGGTTCGCAAAATGCTCAAAGGCGTGGACTGGTGGGGTTCCAAAACCATTAAAATCAATGCGGATTCGCTGAATGTTGTGCATATCGAAGTGGAGCGTCCCACAACGAAATTGACGGTGGCGACAATTCCTGATGGCGTAGAAGTTTATGTAGATGAGCAGCCGAATGAAAGCATTTTGCCTGAATATCTGACCGATGTGGCTATTGAAACGGAACCGTCGGTGCAAAAAATTATCTATTTGCGAAAAGTGGGTTATTTGGATACGGCTTTAGCGGTCGAAGTGAAAGCATTTATGCCGAATCCGGTTTACGTCGAATTGGAAGCTGTGGATAATGCAAGCGTTGTGGAAATGCAGCGCGAATATGATCGGGAACGCGCTAAGCGTCGAATCGGGAGAGGGCTTTTGTGGAGTTCCATTGCGCCGATTATTGCTGGCGGTGTGTTCTGGTATTTGGCGGAAAGGGACTGGAGTGACGCCGCTGATAAAAAATCCGCTTATAACAAGAGCGCATTTGAAAGTCCCGATACGCAAAAATTGCTTAAGAAGAACAAAGACTTAAACGATTCTGGCGATACGAAAGGGCTGATTGGGCTAGGATTTGGCGTTGTCGGCGTGGGCTTGTTTGTAACCGGCTTTGTTCTGGCGTTCTAAAAATTGGGCGATTCCTATTAAAAGTAGGCAGCAAAGAATTGGTGCCATCATATTAAACGGCGAGCGATATTGAATTGCCGCTGGAGTTGCCATCCATAGATAGACAAGCAGAGTGTGAACGCTGTAAATTTCAAGACTGTGCCTGCCGAGAATGCGGCAAAAGCTAAAGTCCAGCCAGAGAGGCTTGTGGCGAATGACAAAAGAAATGATTCCCACGAAGGCAAGGAAATTAATAAATCGCAACAAACCGAGATGCTCTTTTGAAATCCAGAATTCGTCGGGTTGTGGAATAGGCAGCGCATCGTGCCGCCAAAGAAATAAAAATACGCACAATGTAATGCAAATGGGAAAAATGCAATCTAAGATTTGCCCATTTGTTTTCAGTGGAGATTTTTGAAATTTCCAAAGCGCACAGATTGCTGCTCCGCAGAAATAGATAAATTGCCAAGCAAAAAAATCAAAAAAACCGGGATAGGCCCAATGAGGAACGAACTGCAAAAATGTGCTGCGAAGCGGACCTTGTGCAAAAATCCAAATCAAAAAAGAAATGGCCCAGACCTGTTTTAAACGCCCTCTAGCAATTTGCGGAAGGGCAAAAAAGCCGATGGCCAGCAGAATGACGTAGAGCGGAAGAACGTCCAGCCATTCAGGCGTATAAATGAGAGTAGCCGCCAGCGTGGATCCGCCCAAAGGATGCTCGTACAGCCCGCTAAAAAAATGCCGAATTTTCGGGAAAAAGAAAAATGCCGCGAGTGCCAGTGCCAATACAGAAAGAATATGGTATATCCAAATGCGGGAAGCGCGTCGCAACATCCAACAGGAATTTTCTCCACGGGAAGTTTTGCTGATAACGGCCAGCATTCCGACAAAGCCGGAAAGAAAAAAGAAGCCCTCTGCCGCCGAGAAAAATCCAAAACATTGATAAAGATAATGGGAAATGGGTCCGGAAAAATGATCCAGAACCATCTGCAATAAAAGAATCCCCCGAATAGAGTCGAGGGATTGGATGCGTTTGGAATGGGCCACGGTTAAAATTCGACGTGGCCGCTCATGCCCATCGAAATATGATTTGCTCCTGTGCCACAGATGTTATAGCCTGCCCAGAAGATGATTTCCGCTTCTACAGTCGGGTAGAGATAAAAAGACGGTCCCAAAAAATGGCGACTGTCTCCGTCGATTTCTTTGCTGGGGTCATGAAATTCATAAGCGAATCCCATGGAAAATTTTTTATGCAAATCCAAGGACGGTTCTATGTAGAACATCCGTTCGTCTTCGGAAAAAGTCTGATCTACCACAGAGGAATCCTTGTCGGCGAGAAGCGCTTGGTAATAGCTTGCCGCCAAATTGAAAAATCTGTAGCTAAAAGACGGTTCTACAAGAAATGTGTGGATGCCGTGTCCCTTGTAAGGGTGGGTTCCCCAAGTGGCGGTGATACCGTAGTTGAAAACATTTGTGCTTTTGGCGTATTGCACTTCGGTTCCCAACGCATAAGTGTAAGAGCGGCTGATTTCTTTGCCGAAAACCCAGTCGAAGCTCGGGGTAATCGTCAAGCGTTCTTCGGTTTTGGATATCAGGTCGAAGCTGTAAGTGAGGAATGTCGCCAAAGAATGGGAATTGTTTTCGGTTGCGCCGATATACGCCTTGCCGTTTTCCACTTCAAATCCCACACCGCGGATATTCTGGTCGCGAAGAATAACGGCGTAGTCTTCGGTATTTCGCCAAAAGTAATAGGAGAATGCTCCTGCATTGTAAGTGAGGTCTCCAAAGACGACTCTGGCGAGCGGAGTCAATTGCCAAGCGAGCTGAATGCCGTCAAAATTGAATGCTGTCCAGCGATTCTCATCGTCGCCCATTGCCGTTGCCCGATTTTCATGCCGCACCATCGACGTTTCCGTTTCTCCGTCTGCACCGATATAATTACTGTGCGATCTGCCAAAAATGCTGACGGAAACATTTTCATCCAAAAAGATTTTGCCTTCCAGTTTAATGTCCTGATTGGCGGCGTTGGTCGGGCTGAAGTCCTTGTCAAAATAAGAGGCGAAATCGGCGTCGATATCGCCGTGAACTTCTACATCGACAGCGAAGGCGGCAACTGCGGCGGCAAGAACAAAAAGGCTAAAATGCTTGATCATAGATTCCTTTGCGTAAAAACACATTTGGGCTTCAAAATAGAAATATACGGGAAAAGAGTCCATTTCAAGAATGGGCTTTTTTGTAAATTAAGCCGTATTATGGGACTTTTTCAAAAATTTTTTTCTGTTCTCTGCGTCGTTTTGTCTGTGAATGCTTTTGCCGGCCCCGCAGATTCCGTGATGGCTCTTTCCAAAAAATGGTTTGATTCTGGAAAAGCGTGGTCTCTCAATTTTCGAGCGAGAGTGGATTATGCCGGTTCTCCGGAATCTGGATTTCAGAGCGGTGATTTGCTGGTCACGTCCGGAGATATGTTCCGCTTGCGCATGGCGGGCATGGCGATTTATTCGGACGGCAAAAATTTTTGGCAGTGGAATAAAGAGCAAAAGCAAGTCCTGTTGAAATTGCTGGAAGATATGGAAAGCAACGTGCATCCTTCCGAATTATTGTTTAAGTATTTGCAATGCAAACCGCTTTCTATGAAACAGCAGGAATGGAATGGGCAGAAGACAAATGTGATTGTGTTGGACGCATCTCAATACGATAAGGAGTTTCAAGGGATGGAAGTCTGGCTTTCGGCAAAGGACGCGTCCCCTGTGCGTTTAGTGACAGAAGATCGGTTGGGCAATGTTTCGACTTATGAAATTTTGAATTTAAAGCGGCAGAACAAAGTAAACAAAGATGACTTTGTACTCAAACCGGAAAAAGGTATTGACGTTATTGATATGCGTTAGGAGGTGAAATGAATTCTTTTGAAAAATCTGTTTTATGGTTGGCTTTTTTGGTTTCACTCCTCTTTTCAAAAGACGACAGCTTCGTCAGCAATTTTACTTATGCGGCGGGTCCTGCGTCATCGACGGGAAGCGTATGGGTTGTGAGCCGGGGAACTGCGGGTAGCGGAATCACTCTGGTCAATTTGACGGCTTCAGCTTCGTCCATTTCGCATTCCATCGTCTTTACGGAAATTTTGCCCGATTCCCTGACTCCGGTGCAGGACGGTTTATTTACCGACGTTACGGCGGAACATCGGCGGACGCCGTTTACCTTAGCTGGGAAACTGGGTTTTGTCGTTCCTTTGATTGCGGAAAGCGATTCGGGCTTTTGGGATCCGCAGGGATATTTTAGTGCTCGCGCCGCGAATGCGGTTTCCATTCGGGACTTGCCTAATCCAAAAGGTCAATTCCCAGAGTTGCCGACCATGTCTCATGCGATTTCCTCGTTTTTATACGATTCGGTTTCGAGTGTACTATGGACGGCTCGTGGCATTTACGGAATTTCAAAAGAGGATATTAGCACGGGAATCCATTCTTCCAAGCGGACGCATTTCGTTTTGAATAAAAAGGAGCAGCGGTTGGATTCGCTTAAGGCGGCGACCGTTGTCGATTCGGTGAAATATCCTGCGGTTTATGGAATTGCCAAAACGAAGGAGGGAATGTTTTATTTGGCAACGGGTGGCGGACTTTTTATATGGGACGAAGCGAAAAACAAATTGTCTGCCTCTGGTGTTCGTGCATTGGACACGGCTCGGGTAACGGGCGTTTGGATTGGCGGTACTCCGGAGCAAATTATTGTAGAAACCAGCAAACGTTATAAATCCAGCACAGAAGATAAACTGTGGCGTTCGTATGGCGGCAAGGCATTTGCGGAAGTCGTCTTTCGGGATACGGCGGGAAAGGTGCAGAAAAATATCTATGACAAAAACGATTTCACCACAAGTCATGTTGCATTTATTGGAGACAAGGCATTTTTGTCTGTGCAAGCGGTAGAAGGCAGTTCCAGTGGACTTTTAAAATTGGATAGCATCGGGGCGATTCCTTTTGACGATGATGATCAATGGTTGTATGGATTGAATGCCGGTGTTGTGGATCGCAGCGTGGAAATTACTTCGGTGGCAGCGTTCCCGCTCACGTCCAAAATAATGGGGCTTGTCGCTTGCACAAATGGCGCAGGCATTTCGGTTTCCGCCGATACGGGAAAAAGTTGGACGCACATCATGAATCAGGCCGCGGTTAAAAATGATTTGGGATCGATTCGTATGATTCCGTCGGTTATAGGCGCAGATAATCAGTCGCTGGTTTCGTATAAAGTAAGCAAACCGTCGAAAATTACCATTGAAGTGTTCAGCTATGATATGCGTAAAGTTCGCACCATTGTAAAAAATGCAGAAAGGCCTGCAAGTACCACACGAAGCTCGCTTGCTACAGAAGATTTTTGGAATGGCCGCGATGATGCCGGACGTGCCGTTGCGATGGGAATCTATTACATTCGGGTAAAGGATAACCACGGTCATGTCGGTTGGGGAAAGGCGATTACCCTGGGAGGAAAGTAAAATGAAACGAGTGATAATTCTTTTGCTTTCGTTATTTTGTGCGTATTCTTTTGGCGAAAAAAAAGCCAATTTGGGTGGTATGGATGGATTTGTGGAACGTATGGGAACTGGCGGTCGTGAACTCGGACGGGGAAACATCGGAGCCGCTGATACTTCGTCTATGCCGGCGGCGTATTTCAACCCGGCTTTGCTTGGATTTCGAAACGGCGTTGGTTATTCTCTTGCAGCAGAAAAAAGGGATTTGGATCGCGCAGGCGGAGCGCTGGGCATAGAAACTAAAGTCGGAAATCGTATGGGAATTGGTGCTGCAGCACTTTATCGAACTGACTTGGACTTTGATGTCATCAACAGCGATGATGAAACCGTTGGCAATGCGCAGCCCTATTTTATTACGGCGTATCTCGGTGTCGGCTATCGCTTGACCAGAAAAGATGGCATCGGTTTTTCTTTAGCTTTGAGCTATGATAATCTGGACATTGCCGGAGATTATGAAGAAGCTGATCTTGTCGATTCTTACCAAAGCCCTGTTGTGCTGAATCTCGGCTGGCAGCGGGAATGGAACGAACACTGGTCCACTGCGGTGGTGATCCGGAATCTCAGCTTCAGCAAAAATTTGTCGGCCAAATGGACTCGCAATGCATCAAACGATAATTCTGTGGAGCAGAGCGAAGGTGTGCGCCCCAAAGTTTTACAAATTGCCGTCGGCTATCACACCAAATTGTTGAATCGGCCCATTTCTGTATGGATGGAAGCACTCGATTATCAAGTTGCCGACACTCTTCTTGTCTTTGACCCGGACTATCATATTTGGACGGGACGTTTTGGCATGGAATGGGAAGCGTTGGAGGGAGCTTTAGTACGGCTGGGATTTGATGATAGAAATTACACTTTCGGCTTGGGTTACAATTTCAGTTTGCGCTTCGGCAAACGTCGTTATCAGTTCCAAATCGATTATGCTCTGGTCTATGAATCCGAAGCGGAATTATGGAACCCGCTCAGCTTTGGATTCCGCGGCTGGATATAGTGCAATAAAAAACTATATTGTTTCATTATGGTAGAATCTATGGAAAATCCTGAAATCAAAGGCCCGCGTTGGCAAAGAAAAAAAGACGACCGCCCTCAAGAAATTTTAGATGCAGCCATTGAGCTTTTTGTTGCTCAAGGTTTTTCTGCTACCAAAGTGAGCCAAATAGCCCGTAAAGCCGGTGTAACTCCGGGAACTTTGTACGTTTATTACAAAAATAAGGAAGCGATTCTTCAGGAAGTGGTGATGAAAACTTTAAATCCCATTTTCTCGGCTAGCGACGCTATTTTAGAAACGTATGAAGGCAGCGCGGAAGGGTTGATGAATATTTTAATCGACAAGTGGTGGGAAGCTGTCGGAGGGAGCAGCAAAATTTCTGGCATTCCGAAACTCGCCGTTGCCGAAGTGTCTAATTTCCCGGAATTGGCGGACTTTTATGTTAAGAACATCTTGAATCCCGGGTATTCCTACATTTGTCAGGTTTTGGAATATGGCGTTAAAAAAGGGGATTTTCAAATCGAGGATGTCAATTCGACGGCGTATCTGATATTTTCCATTTTTCATGGAGCAGTAATCGATGCGCATTCCTTTAAAATCGCCAGCAGGAAAGATGTTCCGCTGGATCATTTTAAACAACGCATTCAGGATCTGGTTCTTCACGGCATTTTAAAAACGCGATAGTATTTTATGATACGTTCGCTTTTCCTTTCGTCTTTGCGAAATTTACACGAAGGCCGTTGGGAATTCGGCGATGGAATTACTGTTATCGCTGGGAAAAATGGAACGGGGAAAACGACGCTTTTGGAAGCCATTCATTTGCTGTGTGAAGGATTTTCTTTTCGGACGCATTCCCTTTCGGATCTGCTTTCTTGGAATGAACCGGAAATGATTTTACGGGGGGAATTGGCGGAGTCGAAAGAATCGGATCGCGTGTTCGCACGAGCTTTGCTTTTGAATCGAAATACGGGAACTGTCGTTAAAAAGGATGGAATCCTTTGTAAAAGTCCGGCTTCTTTTTTTGGAGAAATACCGGCTGTAATTATGCAGCCTGCGGATTTGGAAATGGTGCGTGGCGCGCCGGAAAATCGACGGCGATATTTGGATGAACTTCTCTGTTTTAAAAATGTGCGCAATGCGGATCTTTTGCGACGCTATCGTCGAATTCTTGCGGAACGCAACCAGTGGCTAAAACTGAATAAAATCGGCAAAGCCGTTGGCGGAGAAGAAGTGCATTCTGTGCTGACTCAGCAACTGATGGATTTGGGCGTAAAAATTTGGATGGAGCGAATGGCGCTTGTTCAAGAAATCTCGCCGCTCATCGTTCGGTATTATGAAATGCTCGCCGGTATTGGCGATGAAGTGGCGGTCTCTTACAAAAGTGCCGTATTTGATTTTTTAAGGGAAAAGGAGCTATCGGAAGAAATTTTGCGCGATGCTTTTGCGCATAAACTAGAAGTGCTGGACTTTTCGGAACGTATGCAGGGATTGACGCTTTCAGGTCCGCATAAAGATGATTTGTTGCTGTCTTTGCACGGACATGAAATGCGAAGTTCCGGTTCTCAGGGACAATGCCGCAGTGCTGCAATCGCTTTGCGCTTGTCGGCTTCGGATTTGGCGAGTCGGCATTTAATAAAACCGGTTTTATTATTGGATGATATTTTTGCGGAATTGGACAAAAATCGTCGCGCTGCCGTCGCCGGAGTCATTCGTGAAAAAAAATGCCAAGTTTTTGTCGCAACCCCGCGTATTGAGGATTTGCCGTTTAGTGCTGATGAAAAAATTGAAATGGGCGATTAGCAAATCCGTATAACATCTTGCGGGCGCGAAGCCTTCAGCCTTTTGTAAAAAGGATAAAGAAAGCTGTTGTCGGCAATTTGTCCAAAGACAATTGCTTGGGAGTGCGCGACGGCAAAATCGTTTGCACAATGTGCGGTCGCTTTTTTGAAGCGCTCTCGTTTGACAAGAGAAAAAATCAACAGGCGATTTTCGTCCAGAGCTTTGCTCTCGTCTCTGCTTAAAAATTCGGGAATGGACTTGCCAAGAATCCAAATGGCGGATTTGCCCGCTCTTAAAATATGGCGAAACACGGCTTGTTCTGCTGGAGAATGAAAGGAACCGATAAAGCAGACGTCTTTAGGAATTTCTTGAACCCAAAGAATCGCTTTTTTAGTGAATTTAAAATTGGCTTTGCGAGATGCAAAAAAAGCAATCTTCGGTTGTTTCCAAAGTTCTTGGTTGCCCAAATAAATCATGTTTCCTCCAAAAAAAAAGAACGCCACTGGGATTTAGTGACGTTCAAAGTTTCTTGTAATATAATAATTTTTGTCGAAGTCCGTCAAGGAGTTTAATTTTTCCGAATCAATTAGGGAAAAAATTCTTCATTCAACAAAAAAGAACGACTCTAGTAATACTAGGCCGCTCTTAATGTTTTCACAACGGAATAATCCTTATTGTGAATTGCTTTCAGATTTTCTAGTTTTACTTTAGCGTTTACAACTTATGCTTACAGCAAAGGTACGGTGGATGGCGATAGCCTTGTGGGACTTGTCATCGGTTACAACTACAATACAACTATGGCGGATTTCTATTATTTGGAACAAAGAAATTTGGAACCTTTCGGACTTAACAATAGTGGCGGAAATGCGACTTCTCGATTTGCTGAAGAAATGCAAACCGCTGATTTTGCCGAATTGCTGGGCGAAGATTTTGTTTATGATTCCAAGCAAAACGACTCCTTTCCCATTCTTGCTTGGGAATAATTGGAACATTTCAGAATTATATTTATTTCCATGAAACGATTCTTTTTATTTCTTCTTTTGTTGTCGGCGATTGTCGGGGCGTCCACTTGGACAGAGGATCCTTTTTTGGGAGCACCCTTCAGAATTTTTTCTTATCGTGCTGGAAATCAGAATTCATTTCAGGCAACTTTAGTGCGCTATGCGGATTCGTCTGTTTGTCGGGAAATTCAAAAGCCGAGGGCGGCGATTCTCTATGTCCATGGATTTAACGATTATTTTTTTCAGCGGGAATTGGCGCAAAAAATGAATGCGGCGGGCTATGCTTTTTATGCGGTGGATTTGCACCATTACGGTCGCTCTTATCGTGAAGGCGAAGTGATGGGGGAATTGCGAGATATTTCAGAATATTATGCAGAACTGGATTCGGCGTTATCGATAATTCGCCGTGAAGAAGGGACTTTTATTCCGTTGGTGCTTTTGGGGCATAGTACGGGAGGGCTCATTTCTAGTCTTTACGCTTCCGATCGCAATAACGGAGCGGATTTTGCGGCCATTGTGTTGAACAGTCCTTTTTTAGCAATGAATTTTTCGTGGGCTGCTCGACGGATAGCTTTGCCGATTCTTTCGGCGTTAGGAGGAGTTTTTCCGAATTTGGGAGTTCCTCAAAGCGAAAGCGATTGCTATGATCGATCTATCCATCAGCTCAAAGGAGGTGAATGGAATTATGATACGACTTATAAAAAACTTGGCGAATTGCCGGTAGATTTAGGTTGGGTTAGAGCCATTCATCAGGGGCATGTGCGATTGCAGCAAGGACTTCGTTTGGATCCTCCAGTTCTTGTGATGCACAGCGGATGCAGTTATGACAAAGCCGAATGGAGTGAAGAGTGCAATCATTGCGATGCGGTGTTGAATGTGACTCATATCCGTAAATATGGCGCGAATCTTGGGCATAGCGTGGAACTTGAGGAAATTGAAGGTGGCTTGCACGATTTGTATCTTTCACCTGCACCCGTCCGGCAAAAAGCTTATGACGTTACGATTGAATTTCTCAATAGCAAAATCAAGTCGTCTGTAGAATAGCGATTTGGCGTTTTTAAATAGTCGTCCCTTAAAATCCCGCCCAGCCCGCATAACTATTGGGAAAAACTGATTTCTACCCTGTGAAAATATTGCAAGGATTTCTAAAATATGATTGAAAACCTTGCATTTTTTATGTACAGACCGCCAAAATCCCACGCACAGACAAGCCTTTTCTGTTCCCTTGAGGAGCAGTTGAACCACAAGCACCCCCTCTACGTTCTCGCGAACAAGATTGACTGGAACAAGTTCGAGACCGAGTTTTCCAAATTGTTCGACGAAAAGATGGGTGCGCCAAACAAGCCGATCCGTCTTATGACCGGGCTCATCATCCTGAAGCACATCCGCAACGTATC
>NZ_FUWU01000078.1 GCF_900167415.1 Fibrobacter intestinalis
TTCCGGGTGGACAGGACCCCTCCCGTCCTGAAGTTCGACACGGTGGGTGCCGTCGTTCCCGAAGGTGCCTCCGCCGTCGGGGAATACGCGTCGCTGGAGCGTCCCCATCGCCGGGAAGGGTTCGCCTACGTTTCGGACGACAGCCTGCTTTCCGTCGCCTACACCGTCAGCGAAGCGCTCGCCGGTCGGGACAGTGCCTCTGTCCGGGTGAACTTCGCATTTTTGCATATCCCCGACACCGCCGCCGTGGACCGCGTGGGAGATTCCCTGTGGCTCTCGGGGGATTCGGCGCATTTCCGCTGGACGGAAATGTCCGGCTTGAGGCTCTCCGACGGCGACTACCTAGTTCGTGCGACTGCCCGGGACGAAGCTTCGAACCGGGCGACCTTTGCGGCACCGAAAAAGCTGCGGATTGACCGGACGGCCCCGCGAATTGAAAGCCTTGTGAGCCGCCGTCTCGTCTATCCGGATTCCGTCCGGGAATTCTCGGCGGAAATCGCCGTCTCGGAAAGCGGGGATGTCGATTCCAACCGGACGGGGATGCGCTGCCATTATCGCGTTATGGGGAAGACCGCCAGCGGCTGGATGCCCATCGCGGACAGCTTGCTGCATTCGGGAAAAATCACATTCCCCATCGATTCGGGGGCAGTGGGGCGGGAAAACGGCAAGCGTTACTTGGAGACCGTCTGTCTGGATGCCGCTGGGAATGCTGGCGTGCGGACGGACCTTTTCTACGTCGGTTCCCGCTATCCCGAAATCACTTTCCCGAAGGGGAGTATGGTCTCGGCAGAGATGCTCGCCATTTCGGGAATCGCTCCTCCGGACGGGTCGAAAAACGAGGAATCGGTGGTCTATCGCTTGCGTTACCGCGCTGCGGATGCTGGGGAATGGCGCTCCGCCGGGATGTCCGTTGTCGCGGGGAACCGTTCTGCGGATTCCTCTCACATTTCCAGACTTTCGCAAAGCTCGTCCGGAGTGCTGGGCTACCTGGACCGCTGTGCCTTGGCGGAAACCTGCCTGGAAGGTGCCTATGTTATTGAATTGGGCGTTCGCGCTTGCGATTCTTGCCCATGGCGGACGGATTCCGCCGAAGTGTATTTCTTGCTCGGCGACTCGACTGCATCGGGAAATATCGTTTTGAACGCTTTACGGGATTCGATGACCGTCGGATCGGATTCCTTGTCTGTAAATGTGCGCCTGGACGGAAATATCAAGGGAAAAAGCCTTGTGCGCCTCTATGCGGAAGATTCCCGGGGCGTGGGCATTTTCGATATTTCCAGCGAAAATATTTACGCGAGCCCCTTTACGGGATCACCGTCGGATACGACCCTGCAACAGGGCGTCTGGTTCTACTGGCAGGATTCGCTCTGGCACTTGCGCTGGAAGGGTTTTGCGGGGACGGACGAAATCCGCGTCCGGTTTGATTCGGAATCTTTCGGCACGACCTGCGAGGGGCCGGGCGGCACCACTTTGGAACGAGGCTGCTCAGTAGAATTTTCCTCGATGGATCTAGGGGCGTCTGCCATCCTTTCGGAGACTCTCTCCGGTTATCCGTATTTCCGACCCATGGATAAGGCTGATAGTGCGATGTCCCTTTCGGGAAATTCCGGGCACGTCGTGTTCAAATCCTCGGGGATGTTCCGCATCGAGGGATCGCAGGATTCCTCTTTCGCCAACCGCATTCCCGTTTTTTTCGGATCCGCGACTGCACCGGGATTTTCCCAAAAATTCGGAAGCGGGGCTGAATATTTGAACCCGCTGTTTTTGGGCTGGACGGTGAACCCGGAAAATGAGAGTCTGCATTATGTATGGGACGGAAAGACGAGCTCGGGAGCCTATCCGGCACCGGGAAAAATCACGCTTTACGCCGAGGCAGTGCAAACAGGCTCCGAGGATGCCTTTGTCATTCTGGATACGGCTTTCGTGAATTTGAAACTCCCGCCGCTTGAAATTGCGCTCGCCGATTCGTTGGGCGACTTTGTCACTTTGCAGGGCGGAATCGATACTTCGACTGCTGCACTCGGGAAAATGAACATCGAGTATGGCGTCCTTTACCGGGATGCGTTCGTGAAAATCTACGTGGAAGCCCCCGACGGCACGAAGAAACTTCTTCAGGACAGCGTGTTATGCAAGGCAAATTCCTCGGCGACGGCCTATTCCGCGACATGGGACGGGACTATCAACGGAGTCGCGCCCGTTTCGGGAACATACAAGGTTATCATCGAGGCGAATGAAGTGGGGACATCCGTCGTGAAATCGGCGACGAGCCATTTCAACGTGAGATACGCGAGTTCGCTTGTGAACATGGAAACTCGCCCGGGCGATTCCTCCGCTCCGCAGCTTTACATCGCCGAGGCCTTCCGGGACGATGACGGCAAGAATCGCTACATTCCGGAGGCGGACTATCTGGTGCGCGCCGAACTGGGCGGAAAATACCTGCCCAAATACATTCGCGACAGTCTTTCCTTTTCGGCGACGGTTTTCGGTTCGCAAAAAGCCATCGGTTACAAACCGGAGCGTTTCAGCCTTGCGCTCAAGCGGCATCGGGAACGGCTGGACTTGGTGATTCTCTATCAAATCGACAGGCATATAGAATCGGTAACGAATACAGTTTGTGAAATAGATGATGAAAAAAATCAGCCGCATCGAAGTGCTGAACTATTGACCTTCACTTCCAATTCAAGGAGTGGCTTTATCGATTTTGAAATGCCCGCAGGCGAAAACTACGGCTATTCCGATCACGAAAATGCCTCCGTGAAAATGTGCGCCGTGATGAACAGGGATTGGCTGGATTATAGAAAAGATCATGAATGGAACGAGAAAGCCTTCAAAACTTTATGTGATGATTATGCTATCTGGAAACTGACGGACATTTCCGATTCTTCTGTGAATTTCATTCCCAAACCTAAAGCCGGCGGTTATGCCCTTTTCCAAGAAAAATCCGCGGGCGGTTGCAGCGCAGAAGATTTGGGTGGGGAATCTTCGACTCTGTGCGAATACGGCCAGGATGAAGCCGGGAAAGTCGTCCATTCCGAAAATTACAATCCCAATTTGAATTTGTTCCGGGTAGAATTGATTGGAAATTCCGACTTCAATTTTTATACGGACAAGGGTGAAATAAAGCCCGATCATTGCGGCAACGAACGATTTCGGATGATGAAATTCCGGATGAAGTTCACCATCCCCGACTCCTATTGGGATGCCGATTTTGGCTACGACAATTTGGTGAACCGCACTATCCGTTTCGACGAAGCGAACAAGACCATCTTCGGGAAAACCGACGGCTACCTGAAAATCCTGTCCGAAAAGAACTTGCCCGGGGACTCCAACTATTTCGACGGGACTCGCTGGCAAAAGGACCATTCCTACGGAAAACTGACCCCGTTCGAAATGCAGCGTCTCCGCTTTTACCCGGCCAACGTCCTTCCGGGCGGCGGGAACACGTTCCTCTTTGCCGACGAGGATTCCTCCTACATACAGCCATCCTATTTCGACATGAAGTTCTACAGTGCGCCTTCCGAAACGGACTATTTTCAAGTTCTGGCGTTGGGAACGCCGGTCGCGGGCATCGACGGTTGTGATTATTCCCCGGAGACAAATTTTGACGCCGCCTATGGCAATCCGCAGCCACGCTGCCAGGTCTCGCACACGAGCAAGACGGATGCACCGGAGCAGATCCGAACGCCTCTTTTCGCCGGCGGCTACGTGGATTTCTATGTCGCGCGGAATACGGTCTGGAGCGGCGTCCCCGACAAAGTAAACGTTCCCTACCCGGCTCCGATTTCCTTTGCGGCTTCTACAGGGGATTCCCTCAAGTTTTACGCTGCGGGTTCCAAGGTTCACTACTACTATGGCGATTACGGCGACTCGACTTGGCTCCGGGCCTTTACGGATACGACAGGCATCATTAGGAACGCGATCAATTCGCCTGCGGATTATTCGGACCCGGCAAACCTGGAGACCTTGGGCGTGATTCCGGGAAAAATCGGTGGAAATCTGGCCATCGCGAACCTCTCCCTGTCGAACATCCTCTCGCCGGAAAATTACCGAAACGGCAGCTTTTACATTCCTCTGGATACGCTGGGAACGTTGAAGTCCCTACTGAATGCGGAGGGAATTCGGACGGATTCCTTTTCCGTTGCCGTCAGCACAGAGAAGGGGGTTGTGGAACATTCCGGGGATACCCTCCGCGTCAAGGCATTCGACTGGAATGACGCCGTTCTTTACCGCAAAACGCTAGACTCTCTTTCAAAACTCCCGACACTGACGGATTCCACTCGGCTTTCCCTTTACAGCCTGTATCGCTACCAGAGCGGCATTCGCCAACGGGACGTCGCCGACAAGAATCTTTATTACGGCCCGGCGAACAAGGCGTGGACAAGGAATCCCTGGATTAAAGATGTTCGAGTTGAATCCTCGGAGCTGCAGCACCTCGATTCTTCGGTCCATTCCCATTTTGCGATTGCAGGCAATCGCGATTCTCTGGACAGGACGATCTTTTACCACTCGAACGATTCCATCGCCCGGCCTGCGGAATTTATCGAGCTTTCCTCCTATCTGTCGGGCGGGAAGACTTACCATCTCTTTTACTTGAAGGAGGGCGTTTTCCATTCCATTTTGGACACAGCGGTGGAAAAGAGCGGATTTTACCGTTTGAAGTGGTTCAATGCCAACCGCTTGCAGGGAAATACGACGTTTATGCTCACTTGGGGCGGCGACGGCGGCTCCTTTTACTATTCCCGTTACGATTTGTATGTGGGAACGCCGGTCGGACCCGAGTCGCAAACGACAGTATCATCGCTCTTCGGGGATTTGAGCGTCACCTTCCCGAAGGGCTCGTTGCGGGGGGATTCCAGCGTCACCGTGCGAACCGCTGATGCAAGCGATTATCCGTTCGACGTGTTCCGAAACGTTCCCCTGACAGGTCCCGTGATGGAAGTGCTGCCGACCATGACATTTGCGGGACCGGATTATCCCCGGGTCCAGATGAAAATCTCTCGGGAGGAAATGGAGAGGAACCGCCTAACGCCGCAGACGCTTCGTTTGTACAAGATTGACTTCGATAATAAGCAATTTGTTCCATTGGAGAACGCCTTGTACGGCTACCTCAAGGCGGACGGATCCCCGGCTGCTTCTGGTGCAGACACCACGGCCTCCTGCGCTGTTTGGGACGATCCGCAGTGCTATGGGAACGATTACAGCTACATCCTGATTTCGGCGGAGACCCGAACTTTTTCCGTCTTTGCGGCCATGGATTCTTCCGTGGCGAACATTCCCGAAGTCGGCTTGGAAATTCTCCCTGCGGTGGCGACGGCGAGGGATAGGCTTGTCCGGGTATCCGGCACAACGGCTTTCCACCTTTATGCCGACGACGATTCCCTGCTGGACGAATCGAATGATGGGACCCCGGCTACCTCGCTTTTTTACAAGGCGGATTCTTCGGGACTTTGGCGTGTAACGCTTCCCGAACGCGACACAAATTACCTCTTCGCTGTGGCCCTGGACGCATCCGGTGCGGAACGCTCCACCGCTTCGGCAAAGGCCTTGGCGCTAACCGTTCCTGCGGAATTTTCCTGCACCGTTCCCGCTGATTCGCTCTGGCTCGGACTGGACAACGGCTATCTCGCTTTTGAAACAAACTGCAACCAACCCGGTCGAGGAATCCTTTCGCTCTATGGGGGCGGTTTGCCCGTCGCCGAAATCTGCGGCGAAATCCCGGACACGTTGATCTACGACGGGAAAGTTTCTGCCCGGAAAATCCCGCCGGGCATCTATGACTCCCGTTTCCTGGGCTTTTCCCTGCTCGGGAGCGAACTCCAGATTGCCGGCCCGAAAATCCGCACGGATTCTTTGCGCCCTGAAATCGACAGCATGGCGGTGGAGGAATCCTCCCAACGCCTCGACCGCAATTTTCATCTAAAGGCGCGACTCTCCGATACCGAATCGGGAATTGCGAAAGTTCTTTTGACGGCGGTCTTCGGAGGTGACACGCTTTCTCATCGGGAACTGGAAACGGATTCAATGGGAAATCTCGAAGGGGATGTTCACCTGACAAGGGAAACGCTTGCCTCTTGCGTCGGTTGCAGGCTTTCCCTTTCGCTCCGCGCCGAAGACTTCGGGCACAATTACTCGGTACGCATTTTCCGCTCCGAAAAGCTCTATCCCTACCCGGCAAGCCTTGCGCTCTGGTATCCGGCGGGTGAAGGCTCGGGGAAAATTTCCGGCGAAATGCTGGGAACGGGGCACGACCTCCAGCTGAATCTTTTCAAACCCTGGCTTGCCGATTTCGGTCTGTATTTTTACCATCCGGGCGACAATGCCGCAGGAATCGGAAAAGTGGATTTGGGAACTTCGGACGCCTATTCCTTTGAAGCGAGAATCAAGCGTGGCTATGCGCAGGATTCCTCGTGGCGCCGGGTTCTGGGTTTTGTCGGAACTTCTGGCCTGAACATTTCCCTTGAAATGCGGGGCGGCGATTTGCGCCTTGTGGAAAATGGCGTAACCTATTCCGTTTCCGGTGCGCTGCCCTTGCCGAAATCCTGGTCGCATATCGTCGTGACTGTCGATTCGGCGCAGGTCCGTTTTTATGTGGATGGGGAGTTGAAAAAGGCGCTGGCCGCAAAACCCCTTGAACGCGAACTTTACGGAACATTCTCCATAGGAAAGCGGGAAAAAGAAACCT
Organism: Fibrobacter intestinalis; assembly: GCF_900167415.1. Classification (GTDB taxonomy): domain Bacteria; phylum Fibrobacterota; class Fibrobacteria; order Fibrobacterales; family Fibrobacteraceae; genus Hallerella; species Hallerella intestinalis. The sequence goes on from NZ_FUWU01000078.1 coordinate 6,683, forward strand.
TCGTCGGGAACATCGCCGACATCCGGATGTATGCCGAAGCACTCTCCGCAGAAGAGATCGAGGAACTTGCGACACCCGTCGATAAAGACGGCAAGGAAGTTCACACGGTGGTTCTTTCCGCTCGCGACATGGAAGTGTCCGAAGGCTTGTCACCGCAATTTTCCTGCGCTGTGGCGGGGAACCGCTACTATTCCGCAGAGGAAAATGCTTTCGTCTCTGTGCCGGTTTCCATTCCCGCCGCCGGGAGTTACGGGATAATCCTGTATGCGCGTTCCGTGACGGCAAACTCTGCAACGGTAAAAGTCGGACTTTCCCAATCCGCACTCCGCCCTGGAACTCTGCAATTGGCTCCCGTCTGGGAGGCTTCCGCCGTTGGCAACCTCCGGCTTGCACTTTCCGCAGGGCAACACCGGCTCTTCCTTTCCCTCCCGGCGGGTGTCGAAATCGCGGGAATCGCCTTGACGGATGGGGAAACGCCTCCTCCTTCGAACATCGCATGGGGTGCGGGCCTCGGGGAACCGGAACGGAAAATTGAATCGTACGTTCGCTTTGACGGTTACCCGGACGCTTCGGTCATTCGCCCTCGCCTAAAGCTCGTCAATACTTCAGACGAAACGGTCCGCGGTTTTGCCGTCCGCTATTATTTCCGCGGGGAAGACCCGGCGCAGGTCGTCGCCGACGCCTATTATCCGCAGTCCGTAATTCCTCCTTCCGTCCACGGGGAAAGTGCGCAGACCGGCTTTGTCGAATGGAACTTTAGAGATACGGAAATCCTTCCGGGAGCTTCCCCCTTCTACGGCGAGGGGCCGCACTTCGGCATCCACAATGGGGACTATTCTGCCTGGGTCCCTTCGGATGACCCGTCCTTCGTGGAAAATGCCGCGACGTCTTTTGTAAAGGATTGGGGAATTGTCGTGCTGGATGCAGAAAAGAATCTTGTCGGCGGTTCCTGCGTCGAAATGGAAGATTCGGCTTCGGTCGAGACCAAGGTGCGTATTCTCGCCGCAGATGCCCGAAACGACGCCCAGGCCAGCGAAATCCATCTGAAGCTGGAAAATGTGGGAAGCATCGTGCTCAAGAATTACGATGTCCGCTATTCCTTTTATTCGGAGGGAATCGCTCCCATTTTTGACGTGTATTACCTACCGCCGGGAATTTCCGCTCGGATGGACTCTCTGGGTGCGGGACGCTATCAGGTGACTCTCCATGGGGAGGCTTCGGTAGGCCCGGGAACCTTCTGGAGCGATGTGGCCAAGTTCGCCCTGCACCTTCCCGGCTGGCAAAGCGCATGGGATGCCTCGGACGATCCGAGTCATGCCGGCCTGACCGCTCAGCTGCTGGAAACGTCGAATGTCGCCGTATTCGATTCCCTCGGGAACCGCATCTACGGAAACGAACCGGAATGGCCTTCGCCTCTCTCGGTTGTCGCAGAAACGTTTCCGACAGCCGATACGACGAAAGCTTCGGACAATGGGGAAGCGGACACTCTTGCTCGCATTTCCCGGACGGAAGATGGGCTCCTTCTGGAACTTGGAATTTCGGCGGACGTATCCTTGGACTTGGTCAATATTCTGGGAACTCCCGTCCAGTCGCTCTTCAATGGGAAACTTTCTTCCGGTGAACACCTCATTTCCGTGGATTGGAGCGGCGTGGACATGAAAACAACTTACCTGGCTTTAAAAATCAACGGGTCGTTGAAATCCGCCAGTTTGCTTTCCCTTCTGTAGGAGAAAAAATGAAAAAGATACTTTCGATACTCGCCCTTGCACTCCCGGTTTTTGCGCTGGACGTGCAGGCGGTCTTTGACAACCAGAAAAAATCCGCCTTTCCGGACACCTGCGAACTGCTGATGCGGACGACGGTTTCCCTTCCGGGGCAAGGGGCGCAGACGGTGGAAACTTCCGTCCTGAATAAGGGAAAGGACAAGTCTGTCACCATTGTCAAATCTTCCGCCATCCAGATGAAAATCGTGCAGAACGGGAACCGTACAAGAATCACCGATTTGAAAAGCGGGAAAGTCCTTCCGGCGCAGAATATGCCACCACAAAACCCGGCGGACATTTCGGCGCAGTTGGGGAATCCTGGAGATTATCGCTCGCCGGTCAAGGAGGGCTCCCTTTGGAAAATCGTCCCGAAAGAGGATACCAAACCGACTCTTTATTATTCGGCCAAGTCAAAACGAATCGTCCGGATGTCGTTGCCGGTAAACGGCGCAGAAGCTCGCACTGCTTTGGAATACTGCGACAATTCCTGCCCGTTGCCGGGGACTTTGAACAGGGCGACCATCGTAACGAGGCTTGCTTCGGGGGATTCCTCTACGGTGGTCGTGGAAATTCTGAAGGCCAAGGGTCGTTCGGATTTCCCGGAATCGCTGTTCGACGTAAAATAAGGGCAGTAGTGGTCAGTTTTCAGTTGTCAGTGAGCCAGTCGAAGCACGGTTGCTGAGCTTGTCGAAGCATTACCAAAGCAATTTTTAGAGCTTTATCGGCATCGGCTAAAAAGATTTTGTTGCCGCGATAATCGTTAGGAATGTCCGGGATAAGGACTGCGGGCTAAAACAACTCACAGGGCTCTACTCGGACCCTTTGCTTCCCGTGGGGGATTGCATTCGGCATTTTGTAAACAAAGTTTTTCGGAAAAAGAGGGAGCAATCGGCCCGCTTCAAGCGTTTTAAAGGAAAAGGCGGCCTTTTAAAAACCCAAAAAACGAGGAAGAATGCCCGAATATAAAATCAAACCGTACGAAGAGCTGGACATCACCGACAACTTCATGTTCTGCAAGGTCTTCAGCAACGAGGACGTGGCCAAGGATTTCTTGCAGGACGTCCTGAAAATCGACATCGAGAAAATTTCCGTGGTGGCGGAGGCGACGAGCCAGGAGGACCCCTTCCGCAAGAGCGTCCGCCTCGACGTCCTTGTCCGGGAGGAACTCGCCGCCGCGGGGGGCGAACGGCGCGCCGGCCGCTATTTTGACATCGAGCTGCAGATGGCGAATACGGGCGAACTCCCCAAGCGCGCCCGCTATTACCAGGGGATGTGCGACCTGGACGCCCTGGCCAAGGGCGTCGACTACGAGGAGCTCCAGGAGCAGTACATCCTGTTCATCTGCCCGGACGACATTTTCCATAAGGGGAAGCCCGTTTACAGGTCCCAGAACCTCGAGTGGGGCAGCCCGGAAATTTCGCTCGGGGACCTCTGCTACAAAAATTTCTATATATTTAAGAAGTACTCCGAAATCAAGGATGCGGCGACCCGCGAGTATATGCAGTATTTCGCCACCAAGCA
>NZ_FUWU01000056.1 GCF_900167415.1 Fibrobacter intestinalis
AAAAAGGCTCACAAGCTTTTTTGCAAGAGGGCTGGCATCGAGCCTATCAACGGCCACCTGAAAAGCGACCACCGTATGGGCAGAAATTTCTACAAGGGAATCTTTGGCGACATGCTCAATGCAAAGCTTGCTGCGGCAGCGTTCAACTTCAAGAGGGCCATGAGGCGCTTTTTTGCCCTGTTGGAATGGCTATACTGTTTTTGCCTTCTGTGGAACGGAATGAACAAAAAATGCGAACGTCCTTATCTTGCGTTCGCAAAGTGACTTTTTAAGGGCTGGCTATTTATTCCGCTTGGAAATATCTAGCCCCAATCGGCGGGCGAGGGCGTAGAGCCCGGGGCGTAAAATGCCAAAACTTTCGGCGGTTCTGGAGATGGAACCGTCGTTTTCCCGGATTTTCGCCACGATGTATTCCCGCAATTCCTGCTTTTGCAGCTCTTGAAACGCGGCATAGGAAATGCCTCTCCAATCGCGTCGAATCGGGGTGTTCGCCTGTGCGGAAATGGGCGTGGTAAAGATGTTTTCGCTCTTGAGTTCGTCGCCGTTCATCAGCACGAGCCCGCGGTGGATGGCGTTTTCGAGTTCCCGAATGTTGCCCGGCCAATCGTATCGGATGAGTTCCTGCATGGTTTGCGGGGAAATGCGGGGCGAGAGGCCTGGCCGAATGGAGTATTCGCGGATAAAATGCGCGACCAGTTCCGGGATGTCCTCTTTGCGTTCTCGAAGGGCGGGGACGTAAATGGGAATGACATTCAAGCGGTAGAACAAATCGCTTCGGAAACGTCCGGCAAGGGTTTCTTTTTGCAAATCGCGATTGGTCGCTGCGATAATCCGCACTTTGACTTTTTTGGTTTCGTTGGAACCGACGGGACGGATTTCACCCTCTTGCAATGCCCGCAAAAGTTTGGCTTGCATGGGCAGCGGAATGTCGCCGACTTCGTCTAAATAGAGAATGCCGCCGTTTGCCGCTTCAAAAAGCCCCCGATGTTCGGAAATGGCGCCTGTAAAGGCTCCGCGAACGTGGCCGAACAGCTCGCTTTCAAAAAGGCTTTCCGTAATGGCGCTGCAATTCACGGAAATCAGATGGTTTGAAACCGATGCGATCGCTTTGGCGACCAGTTCCTTGCCGACTCCGGATTCTCCTTGGATTAAAACGGTCGCCCCTTTGCTTCGGATGGCCTTGAGAATGGAGTCGTAAAGGCGTTTGATGGCGTCGCTTTTTCCGACAATTTTTTTCAGGGATTCTTTGATGGCGGCAAGGATTTCGGACTGCTGCTTGAGTTCATTGACGACCGTCATAAAGCGCAGCCGGAGTTCTTCTTTGCTTAAGACTCCGCTGTACAATCGCTGCTGGAATGGATTTAAATGGAGAATGTCCGAACCGACGCCCATAAAGCGCGTTGCCGGAGAAATATCCTGCAAGGTCTGAAAGAGCGATTCGGGGTATGTCTTGTCCAAATCGACTACAGCTATTGCCGGGAGAAATCGGCGGAAATCTTCGACGGCATTCAAAGAGTCTGGGCAAAGAAAGGTTTCATACCCGTCCACGTTGGAAAGCACGTCTTCTAAAAAAGAAATGCTTTCGTTCTCTTCGGAAAGGAAGAAAATCCGAGTTTTGCCCATGGAATTTTATTTGCCCAGAGCCTGGGAACGGAGAGTCGCCGCTTCTACCGTGTGCATCAGGGTGCCACGGAATCCCGCGTCTTCCAGAACTTGCACTCCCGCAATCGTCGTTCCCGCCGGGGATGAAACCATGGCGGAAAGTTCTCCCGTGTCCTTGCCGGATTTTTTCAGCAGTTCGACGCTGCCTTCCAAAGTGGCAAGGGTCAGTTGCATGGCGACAGGGCGGGAAAGGCCCATTTTGACGCCGCCGCGGACGAGCCCTTCGATAAATTCAAAGACGTAAGCGGGCGCGCTCCCCGAAAGTCCGGTCACAGCGTCGATCAGGTTTTCTCCGACGGTCACGGTGATGCCGACAGTCGAAAGGAGTTCTTTAGCGACTTCGAGGGATTCTTGGGAAACGCCGTCCGAAGCGATGGCGATGGCGCCTTTCCCGACGGTCAATGGCAAATTGGGCATGACCCGGACGACGTCGCCGTGGGCAAAGTTCAGCGCATCCAGAATTTTTTGGCGAGAAACCCCGGCCATGATGGAAATGATTTCCGGTTTGGACGTGTTGCTTTGGGCGCTGGCATTCCATTCGCTCGCGACCGCCTTGAAAATCTGAGGCTTGACGCAAAGGAAAAGAACGTCGGCTTCGTTTGCCATTTTTCCGAAGTCGCTGTAACGAACTGCCCCGAGATCGGCGACGGATTTTGCCGTGCTTTCAAAGGGTTCAAAAAAGAGAACGTCCTGGGGATTACGCCCCGCCTGAAGCAATCCGCGGAGAATGGCTCCGCCCATGTTTCCTGCGCCGGCAAATGCGATTTTCTTTGACATTTTACACTTCCTATCCGTTCATCGAAGCCAAAAATTCTTCGTTGGTTTTTGTCTTGGCGAGTTTGTCCCGCATAAATTCCATGATTTCCACAGAGGTCTGCTCTTGCAGGAATTTGCGCAGAATCCAGACGCGGCGAAGGGTGTCGTCGTCCAAAAGGAGTTCTTCTTTGCGGGTTCCCGATTTGAAAATGTCGATGGCGGGCCAGATGCGCTTTTCGGCAATGCGCCTGTCGAGAACGAGTTCCATGTTGCCCGTGCCTTTAAATTCTTCGAAGATGACTTCGTCCATGCGGCTGCCCGTATCGATAAGGGCGGTACCGATGATGGTGAGCGAACCGCCGTTTTCAATTTTGCGAGCGGCGCCAAAGAATCGCTTGGGGCGTTGCATGGCGAGCGCATCCACGCCGCCGGAAAGGATTTTTCCAGAATGCGGAATGACGACGTTGTTGGCTCGGGCGAAGCGGGTGATGGAATCCAGCAAAATCACGACATCGTTGCCGTATTCCACCAGGCGTTTGGCTTTTTCCAAAAGGATGTCGGCGACTTGCGTGTGGTGCTCGGGCGGTTCGTCGAAAGTGGATGCGATGACTTCGCCGTGGACGTGGCGACGCATGTCGGTCACTTCTTCCGGGCGTTCGTCGATCAGAAGCACAAAGAGCTTGACTTCGGGATGGTTCTTGGCGATGGCTCCTGCGATATTTTGCAGCAGGACCGTTTTTCCGGTGCGCGGCGGGGCGAGCAGAATGCTGCGCTGGCCTTTGCCGATGGGAGAGAAGAGGTCCATGATGCGGGTGGAGTAGTCGTCCTGCTTCCATTCCAAATTCAATTTTTGATACGGATGAATCGGGGTCAGGTATTCGAAGGCGACGCGGTGCTTTGCCTTGGCGGGATCTTCGCCGTTGATCGTATCGACGCGGGCGAGTCCGAAGTAGCGTTCGTTGTCGCGGGGCTGGCGGACAAGGCCCGTGATGGAGTCGCCGGACTTGAGTTCAAAACGGCGAATCTGGTTCGGGCTGATGTAAATGTCGTCCGGCCCGGCAAGGTAATTCAAGTCGGCGTTGCGGAGGAATCCGTAACCTTCCTTCATGATTTCGAGAGTGCCTTCGGTATAGATGGGAGCGCCTTCGCTGGCGGTGGCGGCGAGCAGCCGGTAAATGAGAGCTTGCTTTTTCAGCCGTTTCACGTCGGGGATATTCAGGGCGTTCGCCTTTTCCTGCAAATCGAACATCGGCGTGTTGCGCAGTTCCCGCCAGCGCTGCATGGCAAGGGCGACCGTTTCCGGATCGGCGGGCGGAGCTTGCAGCTGGTCGTCGGGGATGTCGTCCTGGGGAAGGAACCTGTTGTTCCGACCGAACTTGTTCCGACCGAACTTGTTGAATTTGCTGTGGCGGTCATTGCCAAATCGGTCGTTGCCGTAGCGATTGTTTTGAATGTTGCCGTTGGGGTAGCGGCGACTGTTCTGGGCGGAAGCGTTGAACGGGGCGTCCGGCATGGGCGCATCGAACGAAGGATTGTTCTGCGCTGCGCTGGAATCGGGAATGCCGTCGGTCATGTTTCCTATGGTGTGGAGCGAACCCTGGTTTTCTTCGGTGAGTTCGCTTGTTCCCGGAGTGGCGGTGACGACGGGTTCGTCGGAAAGTTCGGAAGTCGAAGCGGGAATGAATTCGGAATCCGCCGGATGAACTGGAGCCGCTTCGTTCAGAGCGTTTTCGTTGGCTTGTTCGGGTTGATATGCGGTTTCGACTTCAGAAGGCAGCTGTTTCCGTGGACGTCCACGGTGCCGCTTGGCCGGAGCTTCCGTTTCGTTTTTGGCCAAATCTTCGGGAAAAGTGATGGGGGCGGCGAGATCGCCTAAAGCCGAAAGGTCTGGGGTTTGGGGAGTATCGGGGGAAACCATGTCGGAAATCAATGTAACGGATGAAGACCCGTCGGTTTTCTTTTGTCTTGGCACAGGGACTCCTGCGAACGAGGATAAAATAAATAGAGGTTACTGAATGCGCTCTCTAAAAATTCATTTTTGAAAAGGAAGGAATTTTAGGGAAACGTCAATGGGAAATGGAAAAAGCGATATTGCTTTCACCAACACTAAATATACAAAAAAATCTATATTGGCGGTTGTGGAATCCTTGGAAAGAGTTTTTATTGCTCTGGGCAGTAATATCCGTCCTCGTGGCAAACGCCTTGCGGAAGCCAGAGCCATGCTCCAGAAAATATCGCTTGGAGGCTGGAAGGAAAGCCCGATTTACGAGACGCCTCCGGTCGGGCCTGCGGACCAGGGATTTTTTTTCAACCAGGTCGTTTCTTTTTGGTATGGGAAGGGGCCGCGAAAACTGCTGCACTACCTGAAAGGTGCGGAGCTTTTTTTGGGGCGTCGTCCGCGAGGGCATTGGGAAGAGCGTGAGATAGACATGGACTTGCTTTATTACGGCGAACTTTTGCTGGATGATCGTCCTGTAGGTCCTGTCGTGCCTCATCCGCGGGTCGCAGTCCGTGGCTTTGTCATGGTGCCGATGGAAAAAATTTCTCCGGATTTTTGCGACCCCCTGCTGGGGAAACCCATCAAAAAAATTTTGGACGATTTGAAACTTTCCGGGTCGGAAGTGGATTTTAAAGAAGTGGAGATGGCGGATGAATGACGCGTTTTTGGAACAGGACAATTCCGAAGTGACAATGAAACTCCCGGAACGGATTCGCTTTATCGCTATCGACGGCGTTATCGGGGCGGGCAAGACTTCGCTTTCGAAAATCCTTGCCAAGGCGCTCGGGGCGAATCTGGTCTTGGAACAATTCGACGAAAATCCGTTTTTGCCGAAATTTTACGAAAATCCGAAAGCCTATGCGTTCCAGACGCAGCTCTTCTTTTTGCTGTCCCGCTTGCGCCAGTTTCAGGACGCCATCGTGCAGAACGACTTGTTCCGTCACAATGTCGTGAGCGATTATACTTTTGAAAAGGACCGCATATTTGCCCTCCAGAATTTGTCGGAAAGCGAAATGTCGATGTACGATACGGTCTCGGAGAACCTTTCTAAAAATCTGCCGACTCCCGATCTGATTGTTTATTTGCAGGCGAGTGTCCCGACGCTTTTGGGCCGGATTGCGACCCGCGGACGGACGATGGAAAAATCCATCGATGGCAATTACCTCGGTTCTTTGCTGAATCGCTACGACCATCATTTTTGGCATTATTCCAAGGCTCCCGTGCTGATTATCAATACGAACCAGATTGATTTTGTTCACAATGAAAAACATCTGAAGCAGGTACTCGACGCGATTGCCGCCGCTCCTACCCAGACGACATACTTTGCTCCTGAAGGCTAATCTCATGAATATTATCAAAACGATTGCGGAACTCCGCGCAGAAATTCTTCCCTTGAAAAAAATGGGAAAATCCGTTGGCATCGTGCCGACGATGGGCGCTTTGCACAGCGGGCATACGAGCCTTGTCGATGCGTCCGTCAAAGAAAACGATGTGACCGTCGTGAGCGTCTTTTTGAACCCGATTCAATTTGGCAAAAATGAAGACTTGGACAAATACCCGCGTCGTCTGGAAAAAGATGCGGAACTGGTCGCCCAGCACGGTGGCGATTTCGTGTTTGCGCCGAGCAATGCCGAAATGTATCCGGATGGAGACCCGCTGACCCTTGTCCGGGACGAAACGATGGAAAGCCTTTATTGCGGTGCGACCCGTCCGGGGCATTTTCGTGGCGTTCTGACGGTGGTGATGAAGCTGTTCAACATTTCCGGCGCGGATCGGGCCTATTTTGGCAAAAAAGATTATCAGCAGGCGTTTTTGATTCGGCGTATGGTCAAAGATTTGAATATGCCGATAGAAATTCACACGTTGCCGATTGTCCGGGAGGATTCGGGACTGGCGCGTTCCAGTCGCAATGAATATATGAACGAAGCGGAACGCGGTGCCGCTGTGGCGATTTCAAAAGCGTTGCTCCTCGCCAAAAGCCGTTACGAGTCGGGCGAAAAGAATGTGAATGTTTTGCGTTCCGGGATTCAGGAATCGATTGCCCGCGCAGGCGGCGTGGTGCAATATGTGGAAATTGCCAGCCAGAAAACGCTTTTGGCGAATCTGTCCGGCGAAGTGGACGAACCTTCCGTGATTCTGGTGGCGGCGTTTTTTGGCAAGACGCGCCTGATAGACAATATCGAATTGTAGCGTTGAATCGCAGGAAATAATTCACGAACAATCCGGCGAGGTTTTTGTCGGCGTTTCGTCATAGCGATGCGTGAACGCAGTGAATGCCGTGGCAATCGTTGTCTGCGTTTTCGTTCGAATCGTCATTGCGAGGAGCAAAGCTCCGTGGCAATCGTTGTTTGAATGCTTATTCAAACAGGATTGCTTCAGCTTTGCACAATTCGTCTAAGGAAGCAAGCTTCTAAGACTCATGGGACTTCGTTCGCAATGACGACTTGCGGGCGATGACGGTTTAGCCGCCTTCGCTCAATTTTAAAATGCACTCTTCCCGAATTTGCCAGAGTTCTTCAAAAGAATAGGGAAGGGCGCTTTCGCGTAACCAGTTCCGCATAAAATTCTGGTGGTAGGCGGTTTTTTCTTGGGCGATGTTTTCGTAATCGAAAAGTTCCCGCGTGTCCAGAATACGGCTTTCAAAATCGTTGAAGAATTTTCCCGGTCGGGTGTAGTCTCCGAATTCGCCGTTTTCTTTCAAGTAGCAATGCGCTTCGGGAATATAGTCCAGCTGAAATTTTTCCAGAATTTTTTGAATCGAAGGAGTACTTTGTGCGCTCATCTTGAAGGCGGAAACCATTAGGTGCACATCGGAAATGACGTTTTCTTTGGCAATGGCGGCGAGTAGGGCGTGCTTGCCGCTGCACGTCCCGCGGCCTTCGTTCAGGACCAGCGAAATGTCTTTCGGATTCGAGGTGCGGCCATAGGGAAGTTCGGCGACGTAGGCCTTGAGAGCTTCCCAAGAATCGACGCCTTTCGCCCGGGCAAGGTTCGAGTATTTCGCGTTTGCGGAAAGAATCATTCCTGAGGGCCGTTATCGACGATGTGGTGCGACTTTTCCAGATCGCGGGCGTTGATAATCAGCATCTGCAGACGGTTCTCGATGTTGGCAAAGCTCGTGTCCGGATCGTAGTCCAGACTCAAAATCTGGATGTGGGGATACCGGGCCTTGACCGCTTTGGTGAGGCCTCTTCCGCTGATGTGGTTGGCAAGGCACGCAAAGGGCTGCACGATGATAAAGCTGTTGATGCCGTGCGGCGCATTGTAAAGGATTTCTCCCGGAATGAGCCAGCCTTCGCCGGTGTTGTAGGTCGGGTCGATGATGTCGCCGACGAGTTTCACCAGTTCATAGCAATCGGCATGATGTTCGTAAAGCTTGTATTTCTTCGAGTGCTTCTGGATGGTCTTGACCGCATGGGTGTAGATTTTGGCGGTGGCCCCGCCGACGAGCCAGTTTTCGATGGGCTTTGCGATGAGTCCGCGCTTGATCTTTTCGCGGCGAACCACTTCATCGACTCGGAAGAAGTCCGTCATGCCCGGCAAGTAAACTTCCATGCCGTTGTTCATCAGATAGTCTTCGATGTAACCGTTGGCACCCGGATGGTAATTCATCAGAATTTCCCCGAGCAGAGCGACGCGCGGTTTGCGATAGCTGACATCCACTTCGACCTTGTTGAACTCTTCAATCGCCTGATCGAAAACCCGAATCGCTTCCTTGGGATAGGCGATGGATTTTGTCGAAATTTTGGCGACGGTTTCCATCACGCGGGGAAGCCAGATGTCATAGACTTTTTGGGTGTCGCCCTCGTGCAGTTCGTAAGGACGGCTTCGGCGATAAATGGTTTCGATGGCGTCCATCATCGTGAGTCCCCAGAGCATGTGCAGACGAAAGTCCAGAGTGAGCTTGAATCCCGGGTGCATATTCTTGGTGTCGGAACCGGTGGTGATGATGGGAACGTCGGCGTAGCCCGCTTCGTCAAGGGCTTTCCGGGCGAGGACGGCGTACTGTACCGCTCGGCAGTTTTCGCAGTTTTTGGAAAGCGTGACGGCGATTTTGTCGTGGGGACACTCCGGATGCTGTTGCAGCCAGAGCAGGTTTTCGCCGATGTTCACCTGGGCGGGGAAGCAGATGTCGTTGTGGACGTATTTCTTTCCCAGAGCGAACGCTTCGGGTCCTCCCAGCGGCAACAATTCCACCTGATAGCCCAAGTGCTTGAAGTAGGCGGTCGCGAGAATGCTGAATCCGCGGGAAAGGTTCGGTACCAGAATCTTGCGGGTCTTTTTGTCTTTTTCGTTGAATTTGACGGGGAAGAGAGGACCTTCCGTTTTGGGAGGGAAATTGACCTTTCGGCGGGCGCGGACGGTTTCGATAAAGCTTTTGACGCGGATGCCGACAGGACCTCTGGCGTCGCCTTCGTCCAGTTTGAGCATCAGAAGTTCCTTCATGGAAACTTCGTGGAGCATGCGGCTCATTTCATCGGTCAAAATGGAATCGTGCCCGCAACCGAAGCTGACGATTTGCACCAGTTCCAGCGCAGGATCTTTGGCGGCGAGCATGGCCGCTCCGAGCATTCTCATGTGGAAGGTGTTCTTGACTTCCATGCGGGTGTGCTTGTCCACATCCTGATCGAAAACGCCGGGCAGGGATTCCGTCGTCAAAACGGGGATTCCCATTCTTGTGAAGTGCTGCGCGATGTTGTGATTGACCAGGGTGTCGGCATGGTAGGGGCGACCGGCTAGGCAAATGGCGAACTCGCCTTTCTTGCGGACGTCTTCCAGGACTTTCGCGCCTTCTTCGGCGAGGGTGCTCTTGTAGGTGTTGAGCGCCGTTTCCCCTTCGGACACCGCCTTGTCCAGGATTTTCTTTTTGATCCCCCATAATTCGTGGAAGTAGTTTATTGTCTGCTTGCGGCGCTGTTCCAAATCGGTCCAGTGGAAAACCGGCTGAATCATTGGAATGCCGTAGCGGTGTTCCGGATCGTCGGAGTTGCGGCTGACATCGGGATAGCCTTGGACGACGGGGCAGACGGCTGTAGCCGTAAATTTGCTGTGATCGCTGGGGAGGGCGACCATCATCGGGAAGAAAATGGCGTCCACTTTTTTGTCGATGAGATCTAGAACGTGCCCGTGGACGAGTTTCGCTGGGAAGCAAATCGTGTCGCTGGCAATGCTCCGCAGCCCGTTTTCAAAAAGGGTATAGTCGCTCTGCTTGCTCACGACGACCGTGTAGCCGAGGCTAGTGAAGAAGGCTTTCCAGAAAGGCAGGCTGGACCAGAATTCCAGAACGCGCGGGATGCCGATGGTCTTTCCCGTTTGCGGAAGCAGAACTTTGGGCGCGTAGTCCTTGACGAGAAGCTGGTTCGTGCGCTTGACCATGTCGGGAACGGCAAGCATCTTGCGGTTGATTTCCGCGATGAGCTTTTTGGTTTCCGGATCGTTCGGGTCGGCGGTGACTTCGCCCCGTTCGCAGCGGTTGCCGGTGACAAAACTCTGGCCGTCGCTGAAAGTGACGATGGTGCGGGAGCAGTGGTTGGTGCAGTATTGGCAAATCATGCCGGGCTTGTTGTCCCAGCTCAGATTGCGTGCGGCTTCAAGTCCGATGAATGTCGATTTGTAATCGGGGTCGGTCTGCTTTTTCTCTTCGATGAATTTCTTGGTAAGAAGCGCCACGCCGATGGCTCCCATTTCTCCCGGACGCTCCGGACGGATGGGGACAATTCCCGTGAGCTGTTCAAAGGCGCGAAGAACGGCGTCATTTTTGAAAGTTCCGCCCTGCACGACGACGACTTTGCCGAGGGTTTCCAGATTGCGAATGCGGATGACTTTCGTGAAAACGTTTTGAATGATGGAACGGCAAATGCCCGCGATAATGTCTTCGGGTTGCTTGCCGTCACGCTGTTCCGTAATGATGGAACTATTCATGAACACGGTGCAGCGACTGCCGAGCTGCGAGGGGGACTTGGCCTTAAACGCCAGCTCGGCGATTTTTTCCATGGGAACTCCCAAGGATTTGGCGTAGGTCTCGATAAAGGATCCGCAGCCCGAAGAACAGGCTTCGTTCAAAATGATGCCGGTGACAACGCCGTCATGCACCGAAATGGCCTTCATGTCCTGACCGCCGATGTCGAGAATAAAGGAAACGTCCGGACGGAGTTTTTGTGCGGCATTCGCATGGGCGACGGTTTCGACGGTGTGATAATCCGCATGGACAGCTTTGGCAAAAAGCTGTTCGCCGTAACCGGTCGTGCCGACTCCCAGAATGTTCAGTTTGCAACCATATTCTTCGTAGCGGTCGGCGAGCTCGTTCAGCGCTTTTTTCAGAACGGCAAGGGGCTCCCCTTCATTGCTCGCGTAAAAGCCGTCGATGACTTTTTCCTCTTCGTCCATTAAAACGAATTTGGTCGTCGTCGATCCGGCGTCAATGCCCAAGTAGGCGTTGATGGTGGAACCCGAAAGCGGTTGCGGGTAATGGCTGTCGGCAAGTGGATGGCTCTTTTTGAATCGTTCGTATTCCGCATCGTTTTTGAAAAACGGCTCGGCGTTGTCTTTGCGTTCGGCAAGGCGAATTTCGTTGAAATGCAAAAGCATATCGAGGGAGCCTTCCCGGCGGTAGCCGCATTCCTTGCCGTTGAACATGTTGCCCAAAGAGAGTGCCGCCCCATAAGCGACGAGGACTTCGGAGTGTTCCGGGCGAATCGCCTGCTCGTCCGAGATGCCAAGGCGTTCCTTGAATGCGCGGATGAGAGTCGGGTTGAATGTCAGCGGGCCGCCTTCAAAAATGACGGGCGGCTTGATTTCCATTCCCTGGGCGAGACCGCCGATAGTCTGCTTGGCTATCGCATGAAAACTCGAAAGGGCGACATCTTCTTTGGCGACGCCGTTGTTCAAAAGCGGCTGGATGTCCGTTTTGGCAAAAACGCCGCAACGTCCCGAAATTTCGTAAACTTTTTTGCCCCGCGCGGCGAAAGATTCAAATTGTTCCGTTTTGATGCGGAGAAGTCCGGCAACTTGATCGATGAAAGCTCCGGTTCCGCCCGCGCAGACGCCGTTCATGCGCATATCGCTGGCAATCAGCTTTCCGGTTCCTTTGTCCTTTTCAAAAAAGACGACTTTGGCGTCTTGGCCGCCCAGTTCGATAGCGACTCGGGCTTCGGGATGGGTGGAGCGGACAGCGAGCGCATTGGCAACGACTTCTTGCACAAAGAATGCGTGAGTGGCTTCGGCGAAAGGCTGCCCGCCGGAACCGCAGAATGCAACGCGGAAATTCTTGTCCGGGAAAATACCATGGGCAGTGGAGAGGACTTCATACACTTTTTGCGCCTGCATCGCATTGTGGCGTTCGTATGTAAAGTGAAGGAGTTTTTCTGTCGCCGGATCTACGACGGCGATTTTGACGGTTGTCGAACCAACGTCGACGCCAACCCACAAATCATGATTCAAGTTGCTCATAGTTCCCCAAATTTACAAAATCGGAAATAAAATTTCTGGATTTTTTGCAAAACATTCGCATCTTGTCGGGGCGATGAGAGGCTAGAGGCTAGTGCTTTCGGTATTAGGCACGTTGAAAGACCATTCAGCGCAATGCGTCGCAATCGATTTTTTGAAAATGAATTTTTAGAGGTGCCTGAACGAAATTTCCCTTTCTTGATAAAGAACTCGGACTCTGTTTCCGTTGAAACAGTTGCATTTTGGGGAAATCAGCGTTTGGCTTTTTTCGAATACAGGAAAAGAAACCTATCTCCAAACACGGGGAATTTTATCGCCCGGAACAAAAGCGCATAGGCGTTTCGGAGCGAAAATACCGGAAAAATGTACTTGCCGACAAAGCTTTTAAAAATGGAGAACGAGCCTTCGAAAAAATCTTAATGGTGCTTGAATTTTTAAAACACCACCAGATCATTTTTGTGAATCAGTTCCTCGGGAAAATCCTTTCCGAGAAATTCTTTCACCTGGGACGTTTTCTTTTTCATCACCAGTTTCAGCGTTTCGCTGTCGAACTTGGCGACCCCGCGAGCGACCGGATTCTTTGCCAAATCCAAGACCTCGATTAAATCGCCTTTGTCAAAATGCTTTTGCACCTGCACGACTCCCACCGGAAGCAAGCTCGAATGCTTTTCACGCAAAGCCTTGACGCCGCCGTCATCAACAAGTACGCTGCCTCGTGGAGTGGTGACAAACGAAAGCCAACGCTGCCGACTGTTCAACTTCTTTTTGGAAGCCGCAAAAAAAGTTCCTTCGGCATTTTCAAAAACGACTTCGTGCGGAAGCACTTTTAGGCCGTTTGCCAAAAAGGCGTTGCAGCCGCTTTTCGTCACATTGCGAATCGCTTCCAGTTTGCTTCTCATGCCTCCCGTACTGACCGCGGAACCGGCTTCGCCGGGCTTGCCAGCAAGAGCGAGCACTGCGGGCGTAATTTCCGGTACAAAGCGAAGAAGGCGCGCCTTGGGATTTTTCTTGGGGTTGTCGTCAAAAAGGCCGTTTTCATCTGTAAAGATCAGCAGAAGATCGGCATCCAAAAAGAGGGCGACGTCGCTGGAAAGTTTATCGTTGTCGCCGACCTTGATTTCGGCAACCGCCAGCGAATCGTTTTCATTGATGATGGGAACGATTTTATGGGCAAGCATCGCTTCGATTGTATTCTGCAAATTTTTATAACGCTGACGATTTCGAAAATCATCCGCGGACAAAAGAATCTGTCCAACAGACAACTGCACCCAACGAAACATTTCCCGGTAGGCATACATCAAATCGATTTGCCCCACGGCGGCACAGGCCTGCTTTTCGGCCATGACCGTCGGCTTTTCCTTGTAACCGAGTTCCGCCATCCCCGTCGCCACAGCACCGCTTGTCACGAGAACCACTTCTTTGCCCGCTTCCATCAACTGCGCGACGGAATCTGCGAGCCTTTGTATGTAACGGGTACGAACGCAGCATTTTGCCGAATCCACTAAAATGCGGGATCCGATTTTAATGACGACGCGTTTAGATTCATCCAAGATATTTTTGCGCAATTCACTCATTTTTAATACCTACAAATTAACGGCAGACCAAAAGACGGATAGAATCCAGACGAATCTGCGGGGAAAGCGCCGTTTTCTTTCGGACGGCGACATTTTTCCGGAGAGCGTCCAGAACGGGATTGTTTTGCGCTTGACCGCGGAAAGTGAGCAGGTGATTCGTTCGCTGGTATTCCTGTTCCGCACGCTCCTCTACTTTCTTTGCCGACTCCATCGCCTCGATTTCCATTTTCTGCGAAGCAATCCGCTTGGCAAGGGCGTGACCAGTGCTTGCAAAATAGCGCAAGGTTTCCGTCACTGCGGGAACTTTTTGCGGCACATTGGCGTTGCGCATTTTTCCCGAATCCACTTCGGACAGCCTTTCCGAACAGTCCTTGCCCTGCGCATCGATCAGTACGCGAATCATCTTGGGACCAGCAATGTCGGCAAGCCCCCATGCGGCGGGAATTGAAGGCTCTATGACAAAATTATATTGCATCATCAGGCTCTTGCATCCCGCATTGTCCCAGATGACACAGGCGGTAAGTCCCTTTCCAGAAGCCGTCGCTAAATCCAAAACGCCCTGCGCCAAAGGATGTTCAAAGCTCAAGAACGAAATTTCATCGTGCTGCATGGCCACGGTGCGGTCAAAAGTTCCCGTCAAAGCACCTGCACCACCTGCCGATTTTTCATCCTCGGTTTTTCCGCTCTGCGATGCGGTCTGCGAAAGGAGCGTCGTCGTCGGCATTCCGGGAATCGACCCCGCTTCGACCTGCGGCCCTGCGCTAAATACGAGACTCGTCGGAACGCTTCCCGGTTCCACTTCTACACCGGCGGCCGTCAGCGTTTCTATCATCAGCGTTTTCAGGCGTTCGTCCGCATCCACGCGGCGGATTTCGTTCGTGATGATTTGGGAAACCTGCGGGTCGCGCGAATTGAATTCCAAAAGTTTATCGCGTCCCTTTTCGATATTCTTGCGCAACATTTCACTGTCGCCTTGAACCAGGGGAATCGTATCCTTCATAAACTTTGAAAGCTTCGTTTTGGGTTCCGCCATGGCGGCAATCAGCGTTTCCGTGTATTTGAGGAAAAGTTCACCGCCGCTCATCAACGGAGAACCGAAAGCCCCGAGTCCCTCGTGATACCAATGGAATATGACTTCCTGAGCGCTTCCCTTCACATAAGGAACGTGAATCCGAATCGTCTCCGTTTGTCCGATTCTATCCAAACGTCCGATGCGCTGTTCCACCAAGGCCGCGTCCAGCGGCAAATCAAAGAGAATCAAGTCGTGGCTGAATTGGAAATTGCGTCCCTCGGAACCGATTTCCGAAGCGATCATCAGCATCGGTCCACGCTCGTCGGCAAAGCTCGCCGCCGCCCGGTCCCTAGCGAGAATCGACATGTCTTCCGTAAAAGTGACAAAAGCGTTTTCGCCGACCTCTTCGGCAAGCACCGAAGCAAGAGCGCTGACCACGTCGGGATTTTCACAGATTAAAAGAACCTTGTCGCGCAAATGTTCCTTCAAAAAATGCAAGAGCCACGGAATGCGCTCGTCTTCTTTCCAGGTCGTCTTGTATTTCGTGACCAAAAGCCCATTGACCAGAATATCAAAAGAATGATCCGGGTCCGCATCGCTCGCCTTTCCGACCAGGGCGCGATACTCGGCATTCGGTTTCAGCTCTTCCGCAAAGAGTTTCCGGGAAGGAAAACCGCCCACGCTTTTTCGCGTATTCCGAAATACGACAGAGCCGGTTCCCAGCGCATCGACAATACGGCGAACCCATTCCCCCGCAGTCATCTCCCGGGAATTTTCCTGAGAAAGCCATTCCCGAATCGGAGAATTTTTGGGCAAGGCATTGTTCAAGTCGTCCCAGTCCATCGGGTCGTCCGAATCGACAGGCAGCTTCGACAAATCCCGCGCGATTTTCTGGTAGGATTCTTCGTCTTTCAAAAATTCCGAATAATTGGTAAAGCGAATCGGATCCAGCATTTTCAAACGGTTGAAATGCGATTCCGGCTGCAGCTGGAGAGGCGTGCCCGTCAGCAAAAGAAGTCCCTTGGTGCGAGCGGCTATCGAATTCACCAGCAGATATTCCTTGCTCGTAAAGTCGTCTTCACAAATCAAATGGTGCGCTTCATCGACAATCGTCAAGTCCCATTCCGCCCGCAAAAAATCCTGCATGACCGCGGGCTGGCTCATCACAAATTCCACGGTACAAATCACATTGTTTTCCTGTTCAAAAGGATTCACAATGTCCCGCGCATCGGAAGTCGCATTTAAAAGCCCATGAATATAGCCCTCATCCACCAGAGTGAAAACATGGTTAAAACGGCGGAGCATTTCGGTCATCCATTGATGCTTCAACGATTCCGGAACCAAAATAAGAGTACGCACCACACGTCCGGTGCTGTAAAGCGAATGCCAAATCATCCCCGCTTCAATCGTCTTTCCCAAGCCGACTTCATCGGAAAGCATCAAGCGCGGAAGCGCACTGGAGCTGCAAGCGCGTTTGCACAAATAATACTGGTGCGGAATCAGATTGACCCGAGGGCCTATCATGCCGCGGACCGGAGAATTCTGCCATTCGCACGAAAGTGCCGTCGCTGTTTCTCGCCGCACAAATTCCTTGTTGTCGGCGCAGCTCCCACGGATCAACTGCGAAAAAATATCGGTCACTCGCAGCGATGCCTTGGGTATCAAATCGGATTCCTTCATTTCTCGACCGCCGCGCCCCAAATAGATGGCTAGGCCGTTTTCCATGCGGATATTTTCTACGGCAAAGGAAATTCCCTTTTCATTTTTGGCGTTTTCCCCAATGGTCAAAAGGTAACGTTTCAGGGGAGCCGACGAAATCCGATAAATCCGGGACTGCTTTACCGCCGGAAAATCGATGACAACATTTTTGAACTCTATTTGGCGAACTCGCCCTACGCCGAGTTCCGGTTCCTGTTCACTGGTATAACGCTGGCCTATTTGAAATGTACTCATGGTGCGCAAGTTAGCATTTTTTATAGATTTGGGAACAACTTATGAACTGGTTTTACATCGATGAAAGCATCCTCGAAGGCGAACGCCGCCAAGGTCCCGTCCAACTTGCCGATTTGCAAGCTCTTCAGGAGCAAAATAAAATAAACGACACGACGCTAGTATGGCACAAGGGACTCGATAATTGGATTTCCTGGAAAGAAGCTCGCGAAAAGGAAGCCGAAAACGATCCGCAGGCAAACGAATTGCTGCTCCGGGAAACCGTCGAATCGATTTTGCGGGAACGGGCCGAAGAATGGCAGCAGCGCGCCTACGCCGGATTTTTTATTCGGGCTGCCGCATTCCTTATCGATTGGATCCTCGTCGCCGTCCTTTGGGAAATTTCCGCCCAGATTTTGGGAATGTTTTCCGTTTTTGACCTTGCCGCGACTTCGGAAGCCGCCAATGCTCTGATTGAAAAATACACCGAGGACCCGAGCTTCGCCAAGTTTTCCACCGAATTTTCAAACATCCCGGGCATGACAGGGCTATCCCTTTTGTGGCTGGGCATCCAGACCATCTACTTTGTCGGCTTCAACGGATTTCTCTCGGCAACGCCAGGAAAACTTCTCTTCCGCCTGAAAATCGAAAGAGCCGACCACCACGCGCTCAAGCTTTCCGGAGCCGTTGTCCGTTACATCTTTAGTCTGCTTACCCAAGCGACGCTCATCTTCTACGGCATCGGCTACATTCTGGCCATCATCGATCCCCAGAAACGTACCCTGCACGATTTCTTTGCTAAAACCCGAGTGGTTTATGCGCCAAAATCCGAGAGCAAAAGCAAGCCGGAAAATTCACCGGAGAATTAGTTTGTATGGATTATTTTCTCATTTCCCCAACAGGTGCGCCCCTTTCCGGAGAAGTTGAAATTTCGGGAGCCAAAAATGCCGTTCTCGCCACCATGACAGCGGCTATGCTCGCCGACGGCACAACGACTCTCACCAATGTCCCTTACCTGCGCGACACCAAAACCATGTCCAATGTACTCCGTGTTATCGGATGTCGCATTGACGGCGGCGCCCACGAATTCAAAGTGGATTCCCACGGAGCGAACCACTTGGAAGCTCCCTACGAATTGGTGAGCACTATGCGCGCGAGTTTTTACGTTTTGGGACCTCTGGTAGCCCGATTCGGACGCTGCCGAGTCTCTTTGCCCGGAGGATGCGCCTGGGGTCCGCGACCCGTCGATCTCCACTTGAAAGGACTGGAAGCTCTTGGAGCAAAAATCGAAGTCACCCACGGATACGTCGAAGCGACGAGCGACGGTCCCTTGCCCGGGGGCAACTTCCGCTTTCCCATCGTTTCTGTCGGTGCGACGGTAAATGTTCTGATGGCGGCTACCCTCGCCAAAGGCACGAGCGTCCTAGAAAATGCGGCTATCGAACCCGAAATTGACTCCCTGATCGATTTGCTCGAAAGCATGGGAGCCAAAATCGAAGGCAAAGGCACGCGCTCCCTCGTTGTCCACGGCGTTCCCGAATTGCACCCCGGATTCAGCAAGACCATTCCCGACCGCATCGAAGCGGGTTCTTTTCTATGCGGCGGAGTCATTTCCCGCGGGAAAATCAAAGCGACCCATTGCAATCCGACGCACATCAAATCGCTGCTCGACATTTTTGAAGAAATGGGTTGCACCGTGAACATCGGCGCGGATTGGGTGGAAGTCGATGCCTCTCGTCGGGATTTGAAACCCGTCCACGTCGAAGCCGTTCCCTACCCCGGATTCCCGACTGACCTTCAGGCCCCGCTCATGGCGGTGCTCGCGACCGTTCCCGGTGAAAGCAAAATTCGCGACTCGGTTTACTTGGACCGTTTCAAGCATGTCGCCGAACTCAACCGGCTAGGGGCAAACATTTCCTTGGAAGGCAATGTCGCAACCATTAAGGGCGTCGAAAAATTGCAGGGCGCTCCCGTTATGGCTTCGGACTTGCGCGCGGCAGCGGCTCTTGTGATCGCCGGACTTGTCGCCGACGGAGAAACCCGAGTCAGCCGCATTTACCATCTGGATCGCGGTTACGAAGATTTTGAAAGGAAGATCGCCCAGCTCGGCGGAAAAGTTTCCCGGCTAAATGACCAAATTCCTGCGGAATAATTCCGTCCGTTTCATTGTCATCGGTTTTCCTTCCCTTCTCGCAAACCGGTCAATGTCTGCGTTTTTTCGGCGCATTCCTTTTTGTCCAACGTAAATCGTATCCTCCTCTCGATCGGCAGTGCAATGCCCCAATTCATAGGCGGAAGCCACTTCACGACTATCGTCCTTTACTTCCTCTGGAATCGTCGCTGCAACCGGCCAGCAAAGTCGCCAACGCATCCATTTCCTAGAAATTTTGCACAAACGAATTTTGCCGATCACTTCAATTCCACATTCCAATTAACTGCTAGCCGCTAATCCCTAATTTGTTTCCGGGATGCAAAGCCCCATAAGCCTTGGAAGCTCTGCTTCCTTTAGGCGAATTGTCCCTTTCAGGGATACTTCAACTATGGAATCGGAGATTCCTAGTTTCAGGGATGCAAAGCTATGGCAATTCTTGCTGGCACCTCGTCATTGCGAGGCGCGATAGCGTCGTGGCAATCCTGTCTGCAAAAAAAGGATTGCTTCTACACATAGAGAATAACTCCACTAAGTCAATAAATTGACAAGTGTCGTATAACCCCTTCGGGATTCGGGGTGACGGTCGTTTTCAAATATGGCTGATTTTCTCCTTGGCGGGTACGCAATGACGAATAGTACCAGTCTCCTCGAAGAGAGCACAAGTCATCGTCAGCACTCCGTCATTGTGAGGAACAACGCTACACGACTCTTGTACATAAGCTAACTAGTCCTCCCTTAAAATCTCGTCCAACCCGCATAACTATTGGGGAAAATTGATTTCTACCCTGTGAAAATATTGCAAGGATTTCTAAAATATGACTGAAAACCTTGCATTTTTTTCATGTACAGACCGCCAAAATCCCACGCACAGACAAGCCTTTTCTGCTCCCTTGAGGAGCAGTTGAACCACAAGCCCCCCCTCTACGTTCTCGCGAACAAGATTGACTGGAACAAGTTCGAGACCGAGTTTTCCAAATTGTTCGACGAAAAGATGGGTGCGCCAAACAAGCCGATCCGTCTCATGACCG
>NZ_FUWU01000057.1:0-17500 GCF_900167415.1 Fibrobacter intestinalis
CTGTTGGAATGGCTATACTGTTTTTGCCTTCTGTGGAACGGAATGAACAAAAAATGCGAACGTCCTTATCTTGCGTTCGCAAAGTGACTTTTTAAGGGCTGACTACATAGAGAAGAGCGAAAAGGTGGTTCTATTTTTGGACTTGGCGACTTTCCATCGTAAGCTGCTAAATCAAGAGACGCGGCTTCGCCATAACGGGAAACTAAATCATACAAAGTTCTATTGGCAGCAGCATTTGATACTCTCGTTAAGAACCATTGCTCATTCCTTCGTTTACACTCTGTAAAATAACTTAAAGCCGTGCATTTCACTCAAAAAGTTTATCAGCTCGAAATCGCGCGATTGCAAGAAAAGCGGTGTTATTCCGGGTCGGAAATGGAGCGTATTCAAGCCTTCCCGGTCGGCCACATTGACTTCAAATTACGAAAAATGTATATTGAGGTGTTGCAAGGAGGTCTTTATGAATTACGCACTCCTAGAAAAAAATTGAAATTACTCCCGCAATCGGCTCTTGACGAGATCGATTCCTATGTGGACTACATTTTTTTTCAAGTTTGCCTCGGAGGAAAGCTCAATGTCCGTTTCCCAGAAGAAAGGCTTTGGGTGTCTTAAGGACATTCCCTGCAAAATGGCTCCCGACTTTGACGAACCGCTCGAAGAGTTCGCGGAGTACATGTAATTTTAGTTATGCTTCTCTTTGGGAAATCGCGATAAAGCAAGCGAAAGGAACTCTTGAATTCAACATCAGCATTCCTGAATTGAGAAATGTTTTAGAAAACGAATGCTTCGCTTATCTCCCGCCAACGGAATACGATGCAGAAAGGTTAAAAAAGTTGCCTGACATCCACAAAGATCCGTTTGACAGATTCATTATCGCTCAAGCAATTGAAAACGATTTGACGATAATAACGCGAGACACAAAAATTCCGCTTTACGAAGTAAAAACGACCTGGTAAAATAATTTCCACACAAAAAAGGCGTTCCGCAGGGAACGCCTTTTCAATGCTTTTAGATCCTTCTCCCCGCAAGGGGGCTTGGCTCACTAAGGGCTGTTCGGACCTTCGGTTGGTTCGGCATCCCCGTCAAGCGAGGACAGACGCTCACCAACCTGCTCAGGGACCTTTATTTCACCACGATGTTCACAAGCTTGCCCGGCACGACAATGGACTTCACGACGGTTTTGCCCGCCATAAATTCTTTTACTCGGTCATTATCAAGGGCAAGTTTTTCGAGTGCGGCCTTGTCCATGTCTTTGGCGACTTGCGCTTTGGCGCGGACTTTTCCGTTTACCTGGAAAACGACTTCCACGGAGGATTCTTCGGCTTTGGAAGCGTCGGCTTTGGGCCAGGGCGCATAGGCCATCGATTCTTTGTGTCCGAGCACTTGCCACATTTCTTCGGCGAGGTGCGGTGCGAACGGTTGCAAAAGAAGGGCAAATACTTCGCAGGATTCGCGGTAGCGATCGGCGGATTTGAGAAGTTCGTTGTTGAAAATCATAAGTTGGCTTATCGCCGTGTTGAAACTCAACTTTTCAATCGCATCGGTTACCTTGATGATGCTCTGGTGCATCACTTTGGCGAGTTCTGCGGGAACAGGCGTGTCTTTGTATTCAACGGTGTCTTCTTCGCCGATGACCGCACGGAATGCGCGGGAAAGGAAACGGTACATGCCTTCGATTCCTTGGGTATTCCAAGGCTTGACCGCATCGAGGGGACCCATGAACATTTCGTACAAGCGAAGCGAATCCGCGCCGTATTTCTGAACGACATCGTCCGGGTTCACCACGTTCTTCAGGGACTTGCTCATTTTGGCGACAATCTGATGCAGCTCTTTTCCCGTTTCTTTATCAAAGAATTTTCCGCTTTTTTCTTCGACTTGATCGACGGGAACTTTGGAGCCTGCGTCGTCTTCGTAAGCGTAGGCGAGAATCATTCCTTGATTGAAGAGTTTTTGGAACGGTTCGTCCGTGGAAACGAGTCCCAGGTCAAAGAGCACTTTATGCCAGAAACGGCTGTAAAGAAGGTGCAGCACGGCGTGTTCCGCGCCCCCGATGTACAGGTCCACGGGCATCCAGTATTTTTCCAATTCTTTGCCGACAAAAGCGTTTTCGTTTTGGGAATCGATGTAACGCAGATAATACCAGCAGCTTCCCGCCCATTGCGGCATGGTGTTTGTTTCGCGCGTACCCTTGCGTCCGTTTTTATCGACGATATTTACCCAGTCCGTCGCATTGGCGAGTGGGGACTGTCCGCCATCGCCTGGTTTGAAATTTTGCACGTCAGGCAGGCGAACCGGAAGTTCCGTTTCGTCGAGAGCTGTGATTTCGCCGTCTTCCCAATGGATGATGGGGAAGGGTTCTCCCCAGTAACGCTGGCGGCTAAAGAGCCAGTCCCGGATTTTATAGTTCACCGTTGCTTTGCCAATCTGATGGGATTCCAACCAGCGAATCATTTTGGCGATGCCTTCTTTTTTGGAAAGCCCGTTCAGTGAAAGGGTTTCGTTTTCGCTGTGGATGTATTTGCCGTCCGCAGGCCAGAACGCCTTTCCTTCGAGTACGAGCGCTTTTTTGTCTTCGGGGCAACTCGCATCGGGTTCCATAATGCAGACGACGGGCAGCCCGAATTTTTGGGCGAAGGCGAAGTCTCGGGAATCGTGGGCGGGGACGGCCATAATGGCTCCCGTGCCATATCCTGTTAGAACGTAGTCCGCAATCCAGATGGGAATCCGCTTTCCCGTCAGCGGGTTTATGGCGTAGGAACCGGAAAATACGCCCGTCTTTTCTTTAGCGAGTTCCGTTCTATCCAAGTCGCTTTTGAGTGCGGCGGCATGGACATAGGCGGCAACGGCTTCTTTGTTTTCGGGAGTCGTGAGCGAATCGACCATTGCGTGTTCCGGAGCGATGACCATGTAGGTTGCACCAAACAGCGTATCGCAACGGGTCGTGTAAACGCGAAGTTTTTGAGAAGTCGGTTTCCCGTCTTTGTCGGCGATGGCAAAATCGACTTCGGCACCGTTGCTTTTTCCAATCCAGTTCTTTTGCATGTCCTTGACGCCCTGAGGCCAGTCCAGTTTATCGAGTCCCTGGAGCAGACGTTCGGCGTAAAGCGGGATGCGCATGAGCCATTGTTTGAGATTGCGGCGTTCGACTTCCTTGGTGCCGCATTTTTCGTGGGAACCGTCAGCGAGAACTTCTTCGTTGGCGCAGACGATTTTGCAATGCTTGCACCACCAGACCTGAGCGTTATCGTAATAGGCGAGGCGCTTGGAATCGCGGTAGGCGATAACGGCTTCTTTCCCCTGCGCTTCAATTTCTGCGGGAATCGGAAGTTCGGCGATGGGGCGACCTTTTTGCAAGGCCTCGTCGAACCATGTGTTATACAGGCGGGTAAAAATCCACTGGGTCCACTTGTAATACTTGGGATCCGTCGTGTTGATTTCCTTGTCCCAATCGTAAGACAGACCGAGCCGTTTGATTTGCCGACGGAAATTGTCGCAATTCTTTTGGGTGGTGATTGCCGGGTGCGTTCCTGTTTGGATGGCGTATTGTTCAGCGGGAAGCCCAAAGGCGTCCCAGCCCATCGGGTGCAATACGTTGAATCCCTGAGCGCGTTTGTAACGGCAAATGATATCTGTTGCTGTGTAACCTTCCGGGTGTCCTACATGCAGGCCCGCGCCGGAGGGATACGGAAACATGTCGAGGCAATAATACTTGGGCTTGGATTTGTCTTCGCCTGTTTTGAATGTCTTTTGGGCTTCCCAGTAGGACTGCCATTTGGTTTCTATTTGTTGCGGATTATACTTTGCCATTTTATGACTCCGAAATAAAATCGTGAACGCTGTGGGCGTTTTTTTTGCCCTTTAATTTAATAAATGAAGCGGCATGAATTTGCCTACGGCCTTGGTGATGTCGCTAAAATGACTTGGGCGTTTGCCTTTTTGTCAGGTGTTTTTTGCGCATGACGGCTGTCGGGTGCGTTCTATAGACATAGGCGAAAAGCGGCGAACGGGGAAATTCTTCGGCGATAAGCGTGTTCATCGCTCGAAGGACGACTTTTTTGGAAACGCATTTGGCGGCGAAAGTGTCCGCTTCGTATTCTTGGGAAAAGCAGACGAAATGGAAAAGAATTCGGGATGCGGCAAACAGCAGGTGAAAAAGCAGAAGAAGTTCGACGAGGCCTAATTGGAACAGAATGCCGACGCTTCCTAGAAAAACAGCGATAGCGATAAGAATTCCGGCCCAGAAAAATTGACGAATGATGCCGTGATGAAATTTTTGATGCGCCCTTTCATGGGCTTTTGCAAAGGCGCTTTCCGGATCTTGCGGCTTTGACGAAAGCGATTCCGGAGGCAATAAATCGTTCAGCAGAGGAATTATGCGAACAAGGGCGAATCGGTCGTTCTTTTGTCCCGATTTTCGGATTTCGGCGATTTCCAGAGCTGCCCGCAGAAAAACTTCCAGCGCAAGAAATCCCCAGATGGCCCAGCCGATCGTCATTTAATTTTCGCCTTTCAATTCTTTGGAAAGCGTCGATACCCGATGGAGGACTTCTTCAAAACGCATTTTTTCCCATTCGATGAATGCGACATCAATCGGGTGCGAAGCGTCGTAATCGTCAAAAATTTCCCTGCCGCGGACAAAGTCCTTGTCCGTTCCGTGCAAAACGGATTCCGACCATTGCTTTTCCAAAGCGCGATATGTTTTCAACAGTTCTTCAAAGGAATTGGGAAGGGCGATTTCCTTGAGAATTTCCCGGAGCAAGTCGCCGGTGAAAATCTTGCGGATTTCCAGCGGATTTTGTAGCAGGAGGCTGCGGTCTTGTTCGGCGGCCATCGTCATTTTTGTCGCCACATAGCGTTCCAGAAATTGGCGGTAAGTACTTTTGGCAAAATGGCGCGCGGATTCTTTGATGTAGTTGCTCCCCAGACCCGGAATGTTTTCTTCGGTGTAGATTTCGCGGATTTGCGGGACTTGCAGTCGCCGGAGGGCATCCAAAACCAAGGAAGCGTTTTTGTCGCTTAGAACCTGCGAATCTTCCGGAGCGACAAATCCTTTTCCCCGGAGAGCGTATTTGTAGGCGTTGCGGGCGATAGCGTAGGCGTTTTTCCCATAGCACCAGCCAGGGCGAAGCTCGTTCAAGTCGGAGCGGATGACGCGAATCTGCGGATCTCCGGGCAAAATTAGGCTGAAGGGAAAGCGCAGGCGTTGAGGGGACGCGGTAACGCCCGTGGAGATAATCGTATAGGGCGATTCCGAAAAATTGGCGGGAAATTTGATGTTGGAACCCAGACCGAAAAACATTCCCAGCGCGGGCATGACTTCCTGGTCGGGCATTCTTCCCGTGTGGTTGGAACCGACGTTCGCGCCGTATCCCAGATTGCCGTGACCTTCTGGCCAAAGTGCTGCAATGAGTAGGGAGTGGTGGTGCGCCTGGGTGAGAGGCCCCACAAAACTATGGGTGATTTCCGCTTCGTCGATGTGGACGCAGGGGCAAATGATGGACGAATTGATAATCGCCTTGTTGCCGACTTTGGTCCGCTTCATCAAGACGGAATCTTTGACCAGAGCCGTCGAATGAATTTTGGCGCCTTCTTGTACGCAGCTGTTTTCCAGAATCACGCCGTCATAGATATATGTCGGATTTTCCAGATTGCCCAGGGCGACGGAGTTGCGAATTTTGGAAGCGCCGTCAATGCGCACTTGTTCGCCGATCCAGGAATTTCGGACGATGTTGGTGTTGGCGACAATGGCGTTCTTTCCAATGATTCCGTAAGGCAGCAGGACTTCGTTCCGCCAGGTTTCCATCTGCTGGATGAAGGCTCGGCTTGTCTCGGAATCCACTTTGGAAAAAAGCTGCATCTTGACCAATTCAGGGGTGATGTCCGGGATAATTCGGACCGTGCGTCCGCCCATCTCGTTTCCGACGGCGATTTCTGCACCGATCTGATAGTGGGATTTCCCATTGGCGACAAGGGATCCGACGTTTTGCACGACCGCGCCTTGCATCACCCAGATGTTGGACATAAGGCTCACATGGTGAATCAGCGAATTTTCAATAATGCTGTCGTGAATGGAACTGGAATAAATTCCGGTGGGCGCGGAAACGTCGCCGGGCATCAAAAGCGTGCCGTAAAAAGCGGGCAAGTGGACTTTTCCCGAAAAAGAAGATCCGGAAATGCGGTTGGGCGTAAAAGCGGGATCGACGGAAATCTGGGACCAGTCTTCACAGCGGTTGCCGTTTTTTTCCAACGTTTCGATTTCTTGCGGAGAAAGGGGGCGGCTTTTGATAGAAGCGCGGCTTGTGCGAAAATTTTCCGCATAGCTGTTCATCGAACTGGTCTTTAATACTTTTTTTAATTTGAACAAGCGTTGCATAGGTATTGATAAAATACTATTTTCCGTGATGAACCAATTCTTTTAGCTTAAATTCCTTATATGATTTCTGAATATCTGAAGACCTGCATCCGTAAGCAAAAAAGGGAAATCGTCGTTTACCCTAACGATTTGTTTGAACAGCGCGTACAAGAAGAAATGATTCGCACCGACGAATACAAAAGCTATTTCGTCTATGCGGAGTTGGATTTTGAATCCGTCCGGAAGAATTTGCCTGCGGACCAGGAAGAAAAATTTTGGGAAGCCTTTTTTAAAACTCTGGCGACCAAAGGACGCGGTTCCGACGTTCTGGGATTATTGGAAAAAGATTCGGGTCTTGGATTGATTTTGCTGGATTCCAAAATGGACGGCTGGGACAGACTTGTTGGTCGCATCCGTGAATTTGGAAGGGATGGCGTCACGGATTTTGGCAAGTTGTTGGGAACCGTTAAAGCGTTTGTTTATCCGGCTTATATCGATCCGGCGTCTGCTGCGGTTTAAGGGGGCGGAGTGATAAAAGTCTTGGTCGTCGGCTCGGTCTATCCGCGCTTTCAGGAGGACAACGAAGTTCCATGGCTTCGGAAATCCGTCGCCACGTTGCGGGAATCGGGCGTGGATGTCGAAGTGCTGGCTCCTTCTTACAAGGGTTTGAAATCCCACGAGATTGATGGCGTTCCGGTTCATCGTTTTCGCTATGCTCCCAAGCAGCTGGAAATTTTGACCCATGACGAAGGGGCACCGACCAAAATGGCCAAGCATCCTTCGATGCAGCTTCTTGCGATTCCCTATTGTATCAGCGGATTTTTTTCCTGCATCCGCTTGGCTCGCCAAAAAAAGTTTGACATTATTCATGCGCATTGGCCCTTTCCGCACGCTTTAATCGCTTTGGGTGCTTGCAAAATTTTCCGGATTCCGCTGGTGCTGAATTTTCACGGAGCGGAGCTGCTTTTGATTCGGAAAAAGAAATGGATTCGCCCGATAATGAAATTTATCATCGGAAGGGCGAGTGCCATTTTTGCGAACAGTCGCTTTACCGCGGAAAAAATTTCGGTGCTTCGACCGGCGCAAATCGAGTGGAGTCCTTACGGTTCGCCGTTATTTTCGGGCAAGGTTCCGCCTGCGCATCCGCGGAACGGACGCTATAAAATTCTTTTTGTCGGCAGGCACATCGAACGCAAGGGAATCGAATTTTTGATTCGAGCCGCCGCATTGCTCGATGCCGAAAAATTTGAAATTCGGATTGTCGGCAAGGGAAATTTGACGGAGTCTTTGCGGGAATTGGCGCAGCAAATCGCTCCGAAAAATGTGGTGTTTACGGGTGCGCTTTCCCCGGACGCATTGCGCAAGGAATATGCGGAATGCAACTGCTTTGCCTTGTCGGCGATAGTGGATTCCAAGGGCGATACCGAGGGACTTGGCGTCGTTTTGATTGAAGCGATGCAGTACGGCTTGCCGGTCGTTGCTTCCAATGTCGGAGGAATTCCCGATGTGGTGGTGTCGGGCGAAACGGGAATTCTCGTTCCCGAAAAAAATCCGCAAGCTCTGGCGGATGCGTTTCAAAAATTGGAAAGCGACCCCGAAATGGAAGCCGCTTTGCTCAAAGGTGCCGAGAATCGCATCGCCGAATATTTTAATTGGAATCGCATTGCCGAAAAGCAGATCGCCGTTTATCGACGGTTACTTTCTCGGTGAATTTATTTTAATTCAAATTTCATCAGCACGCTGGCGTCGATTTGAATTTTTTGTTCGGGAATCGCGGACATTTTGCTGTTGCGGGCGAAAGAGCCTGCGGCAAGGACAACGCCGTCGCTGTAGGCATTTGGGCCATCGCCGGATCCGTCGCTGACAAATAGGACTTTGCCGAGTTTTTTCCCTGACGCTTTGGCGAGGGCATTCGCTTTACTTTTGGCTTCGTCAATGGCGATTTGATAGACTTCGATTCGCTTTTGGGATTCGTCGTTCAGGACGGGCGTCACGTTGGAAACGCTCAAATCGGCAATGGTTGCAATCCCTTCGATGAATTTGGAAAGTTTTTGCGGATCTGAAAGATGGACGGCGATATTCTGCGAAATTTCAAAACCGTCCGGATGGCGCTTGTTGTTTTCCCATGTCCACGCTTTTTCCAAAGAAAAGCGCTGGGCGACAATGCTGTCGCGCGGGATGTTCAATGTGGAAGCAAATTCGACGAGATTTCCGACGCTTTCGCCGCTTGTCTGGATGAGATATTCCTTGCTTTGGTTGCGGGCGTTGTAATTTAGGGATATGAGGATGCCAGAAGGGCTGTAAGTTTTGGAATGCGATGCCGAAACGATGACTTCGCTCGGAGCGGAACGCTTTGAAAACGAGGGCGTGGCTTTTGGGGTGGAGTGGACGATATAGACGATGACCACTGTCGTGATGCAGAGAGTGATAAATGCGGCCAGAAATTTCATAGGAACCTCCTTTTTGATGGATATATACAAATTTTGTTCCCGCTTGTGTGGGCGGGTTTGTTCGCTTTTTCAAAAAATGTATTTTATGGAAAATTTGGAAAGGATGTCTTATGAAAAATCTATGTCTTTCGGCTCTTCTCGTCTTTGCCGCCTGCGTATTTTATGCATGCGGACCTTCTGCCCTAGAAATCAAAGAGATGTCTTCCGAGTGCGAGTTCAATGTGGAAGTACGCTATATGCCGAACGATTCGATCGCTCTTTTTGTGGGGAACACTCTTTACATAGCGACTTCGCAACTGGTTTCCGAAAGCCTGTATCCGCTTTCCGTTAGCACTCGCGATCCGATGAACATCGACGGGCGTGCGCCGACAGATGTGGTGAACTCCGACGAAGAACTTGTGGCCTATATTCAAAAACGCGTTCCGGGCGTTTCTCGTTTTGGAATCGTTATGGGCGATAATGTGTCGAACGAAATCGGATTTGAACCGTCGGCGACAGTTCAAAAACTGCAAGAATTTTTTGCCAAAAATTATCCGGGATCTTCGGCGGTTCTTTTTGGTGAAAAAGCCGGCGAACTGATTTCCGCCAAAAAACTTTACTAATGGCAGGTGGCGTGTATGTTGGGCATTCAACAAAAAAAAGGTTCTTCCGATAGGCTTTGCGGGCGACTTGTCGTTTATGCAAGGATTGCGCCGTCCGCGATGAAAGACGGGGATTCCGGACGCTTTCCGTTTGGATCGATGGTTCGCAATGGGATCTTGGCCGTCCGCGGCGAATTTGAAAAAAACGGAACCATCAAGCATTTTATGCAGCGGGAAATGGGAACTTCCGTGGATCAGGGAATTTCAAACCTGATTGAACATATTAAAGAAACCGGTGGCGAATTGCCCGATGGCGTCGATGCGGATACTTTCCGTGAACGTCTGGAAGAACTTTCCAGCATGGAAATCATACCCGTTCCCGCTAAAATCATGTTCTACAATAACGAAGAGGAAATTTTGCAGGAAAATGCCGATGTCTATTATGTCGGCGAATTTACAGGCATGAGTCAGGCGCATCTTTGCATTACGAGCGTCCCCATTCTTTATCAGGCGCAATACCGGGAACAGCAAAATGCCGAAGAGCAGGCGTATATCAACGAACTTCTTTCGCAAATCGAATCCAACGATTTGATTTCGAGTAAAACCGATTCGGGCGAATTCCTTCCGGGCAACGGAAACCTGCTTTCTTTTGTCGGCGAATTGCAGGAACTTTTGGAACGTCAGGTAGTGCCTTTTCTTTTGTATCAGGCGGTCGGAGAAGAACTTTTTCAGCGTTGTCTAGATCGCTTTTACAAATTTATGGAACCTTACAAAGAACAGAAAGATGTGCAGCAAATCGGCTTGTCGATTTGCCAACTGCGCGCCGACGAAAACAATGCCAAAGAGCGTTCCCGGTTGGAATTGTTGTGCAAAAAAGTGGGCGCCATGTATCACGAAAGATTTGAACTCTTGCCCGATATTCAAAAGCAACTGGCGGATTTGGAAAAGGAATCGTAATGCGGCCTGGGCGATTTTGGGAAATAGACATTTCGGAATTGAATGATGGTCTCCTCTAAAGTGGCCTGATGAAGATGTTGCAGGAAATTGCCAAAATAGACGAATACGTTTCTCGGCGGTTGTATTCGCATCGGTTTTCGGAAAAGACGGATCGGTGGTTGCGCCGTTATACACGTCTCGGAGACGGTTATGTTTGGGGCGTTATCGTCCTTTGGATCTTGTGGAGCATGGGCTGGAAACCCTTGCTTGGGGTTTTGCTACAGGTCTTTCCCTCTTTGGTTATGTCGCTAGCGTTGTATTGGCTTGTGAAACTTTCGGTAAAGCGGCGGCGGCCCTTTGAAGTGATCGCGGAATTTCAGGCGCGGGTTCCTCCTTTGGATAAATACAGTTTTCCTTCCGGGCATACGATGAACAATCTGGCGATTGCGACAACTCTTTTGCTGTCCGTTCCGGCGGCGGGGCTTGTGATGATGGCTTTGCCCCTCTCTTGGGGATTTTTGCGTGTCTATTTCGGAGTGCATTGGCTTTCGGATGTTGTCGGCGGATTTTTGTTGGGAATCGTCAGTTTTGTGTTGGGGCATTGGATTTGGGTTGTAGGGCTCTCGCCGCTGGTTTCGGGGTATCTATGAATTTTTTGACATCGGAACAGGTCCTTGAAAAAAAGAAGCCCGAAGAACGGGTGACGTTTTTGATTCGTCATGCAGAACGTCGGCATATTCTGCCGACAGATGAAGATTACGGTTCCAAAGTGCCTTTGACGGAAACGGGCGAATCGCAGGCTCTGGCTGCGGGAAAGGAAATTTCCCGTTTTAAGGCGAGTTCTTTCTTTTTTGGGGCAAGTCCCGTTTTTCGTTGTCGCCAGACGGCGGCGTTAGTGGCAAAGGCTTGCGATGCCGAACCATTTTCTTCGGCGGAAAAGGTCGTGGCTTTTGACTGCCTCGCAGAATTTTATGTGAGCGAATGCGTGGATTACGAAAGGCATTTGCGGGCTGGTTTTTATCCGGCGATTTGCCGCTATCTTCAGGAAGGCACTCTGGCCGGATTTTTGCCGGTGCGAGAAGGATCCGAAAAACTGCTGGCCTTCCTTTTGGAAAATTCCAGAGCCGATTTGAATTTATTTTGTTCCCATGACGCTTGGATTGTGCCGTTTCTTGCGCATTTTACCGGTTTGCATTTTTCTTCGCAATGTTGGATGAATTTTTTGAGCGGTGCGGCAGTTCTGCTCAATTCTTCCCAAAAGAAAGTGCGCATTTTCCCCGTCAAATTTTTGGGCGACGGCTTTTTGCGCTTTTAGGGCTTTGTGAATGCCCGTTTCGCCATTTTGAAGCAAAAAAGCGAGGGAGGATTTTTATTGGAGATGGATTTTAAAACTTAAAAGTCCCTGCTTTGCAGAGACTTTTAAGAGCGGGGAGGGCGGGATTCGAACCCGCGATAGGGTTACCCCTATACGTCCTTAGCAGGGACGCGCCTTCGGCCAACTCGGCCACCTCCCCTAATTCGGGGATTCCAATTCTACATATTATTTCAAAAAATTTCAAGTTAAAATTTTAAAAAAGGCTCAAATATCTATTTTTTAACCCGATTTAGAGCGGGTAATCATGATGACTTGGATAAAAACACTATTGAAAATTGCCGCAGCACTCTTTATTGTGGGCCTTCTTTGCCTAATTCCGGCATATCTGATTGTCTTTAAGTATCTGCCGAAGCAGGATCCCGACGGCATTTTTAATCGCCGATATATTCTTTCCGAGCTTTCGGGCGAATCCCGGGTGTATTATCGGGACGGCGAACGCCTTCTCGGATCATTTTTTGACGTGAACCATCGGATTTATGTGCCCTTTGGTGAAATTCCAGAAAATATTGTGAATGCGCTAATCGCTGCGGAAGATTCCCGTTTTTTTGAACACGGGGGATTTGATGTCTCGGGATTTAGTCGGGCGATGTTCAACAATATCCGGGCGGGAAGGTTGCAGCAGGGCGGCTCCACTCTGACCCAACAGACGGTCAAAAATATCTATGGGCGAGAGGAAAGGAGCGTCAAGGCGAAGTGGAAAGAGCTGATCAATGCGCTTCGGATGGAACATTTTTTCTCCAAGGAAGAAATTCTGGAATTTTATTTGAACCAGTTCCATGTTTCGGGAACCGGTAAGGGCGTGGCGATTGCAGCCCAGTACTTTTTTAACAAAGAGTTGAAGGATTTGACTTTGGCGGAGTGTGCTTTCATTGCGGGTTCCGTCAAAGGCCCGTTCAATTATGATCCTTTCATCCAGCGGAATCAGGAACGTCGGGATCGGGCATTAAAGCGTGGTCAGGAACGTTTAAAATATGTTCTCGGTCGCATGGTGGACGAAGATTTTATTTCTCAAGCGCAAATGGATTCGGCGCTATCCAGGCCGCTGGAATTTAATCACGGGAAATTCCGTTTTTCCCTTTCGACGCAGCTCTCCCGAATAGAAGAAAAATTCGATTCCGAATTTTACCAGAATCTTTTTGAAAAAGAAGGCGTTTCGGATTGGCGTAAAGCGCAGCTGCAAATTGTGACGACAATCGATGCGGATTACCAGATGGCGGCAAAGCGGGCTGTCCAGAATAATATCTCGGAGCTGCAAGTCAAGTTGGGCGGTTTCGCTCTTCCCAAGTCCGACCAGCCGAATCGGGCTGCGTTTGCGCGCGTCGGGGACTATCTGTATGGGGCTGTCGATTCTGTGCAGTATGATGCCAAGGGAAATCTTGCTGGCATCTTCCTTTCTTTTGGGCAGTTGCACGGACAGGTGGACAAAGACGAACTTGTCGATTTGGGAAAGCGCATGAACGCCGATGTGAAAACGGTCCTTGCGCCGAGGCTCGGTAAAGGTTCCGTATTGCTTGTGAGTGTCAAAGATTCTGTTCCTGTGAACGGGGCGATTCCCTGCGCTATTGAAACGGAGCCTGTTTTGCAAGGTGCGCTGGTCGCTTTGCAGAATGGGGAAGTTGTCGCCAGCCAGGCGGGATTCCACAACACGGGTTATGACCGTTCTTTCAAAGCCCGTCGTCAGTTGGGGTCCAGCTGGAAGCCGTTGCTTTTTGGAGCCGCGCTCAAGTACCATTGGCATTATCTCGATGAATTGGAAAACGACTTCAACCTGTTCCAATTTGAAAATGATTTTTATTTTCCGCGCCCGGATCACAAGAACAAGGGAGAAACCGTCAGTATTTTGTGGGCGACAGTCCGCTCGGAAAATATCGCGACCATCTGGCTTCTCGATCATCTTTTGGACAAGCTTTCCGATGAGGAATTTGCGGAAGTCGCTGCGGAAAACGGCTACCTCAAGCGAGAAGAAGAAACGACGGAAGATTACCGAAAGCGTCTGCGGGACAAATATGGGCTCTATCTTAACGAAACGGCGAAACAGGAGATGGAATTTACCAAAGCGCAAAAAAATCTCTATGAAAAATTCATTTACGAAAATCGCCCGAATGCCGCGCGGGCTTTGCGGAATATGTTCTATGGAAGAAACGTGGAAAATGGGAAAAAGAAATATCGGAAAATAGACAAGTCGTATTTTGCGGAATTTGACCACAACTTTTTGCGCTATCTAGGCATTCTCAAGGAGCAGGATTTGAAGGCGACGGCTCCCGATGAAAATCTGATGGAACCGATTGCGGACCGGGAAGTCTATCCGGATTTGAAACTATCGGATATTCGGCGTTTGAACGGCATGGTGGAAATTCCTTCGGAAGAAACGGACTATTCCAAAGTGGAATCGCTCCGCTATTGGCCGGATTTTAGACGCTCGGTTTCTATGGCGGCATTTGCCCGCTTTGCCAAGGAAATTGGAATCCAGGGAGAACTTCGCGAGGTTTTGAGCATGCCGCTGGGAGTGAACGAAATTCCCTTGTCGGAAATGACGACGGCGTATCAGACTTTGCTTTCGGGAAACATTTACAAGTGCGCCGACGGAGATTGGAATGAACCGTGCTTGATAAAAGAAATCCGGAATCGCGAAGGGCGGGAAATTTTTGCCAATGTCGTCGAAGTGAAAAAGGTCCTTTCCGATTCGGTGACGGAACAAATGGCCGTGATGCTTCACGCTGTATTTGAATATGGCACTGCTCGTAGCCAGTATAAAAATCTCACTGTGCAGTCGCCGTCAAAGGACGCTTCGCTTTTATTCCCTGTGTTTGGAAAAACCGGAACGACGAACGATTATAAGAACGTGGCCTTTTTGGGAGCTATGCCGACTTATGTTCCCGACAAAAACGGATTCGGACAGGACTCCGTAATAGCGATTGGCAGTTATGTGGGCTTTGATGATAACCGCCCGCTGAAATCGGGAAGGACTCGGATTGCGGGTTCTTCGGGCGGGCTTCCTCAATGGGCGGATTTTGCGAAGAAGGTGATTCAACTTCGGGAAGAAAATCGTCATATCGATTTTTTGGACATTTCGATGCTGGCGAAAGGTGCTGTCCCACTGCGGCTTGGATTGGAGCGGGGTGAAATTCAGGTAGGACCGATGACGGGGCTTCCCGTGTACGCCGCTTCCGAAAATTTGAGAGCGATTCCTCTGTTGGATATTGCGGGCTACACGTCGCCGGCTCAAGTGGAATCTGCTGCGGCAAGTGCGGCAAATGTCGGAATCGTCACTTCGCTTTCGATGCCATCGTTCGCGATGGATTCTTTGAAAAAGGAAACGGTTTCCGCACCGCCTGTTGACGATTTTGAATTGCCGGCGGATTTTTCGGGCGACAACGCCTTTGTCCCGATTGAACCGGGCGAGATATTTTAAAAATAGAGGAGTTTATGCGGACTTTGTGGATTTCGTTTGGTCTCATCTTGGCTCTGGTTCTGACTGCTTGTACTGGGGCTCCTCGCACGGAAAATTTTCCGAAATCCGAAGTGCCGGTTTCTTTGGATTCGCTTTCTGATTTTAAAACGCCCGAGCAAATTTCATTGCCTCCAAATTTGCCCCCCTCGAGTGTCGATACCGTTGTGGCGGCACCTTTGGATTCGACTCCGACGATTCCTGCCGAAGAAAAACGGATAGAGGCGGAGACGGAAACCGTCGATGATGCGGACATCTATGTGGACATTCCTAGGCTTGCGCGCCAGGCTTTGGCTCGTGCGGACTCCTTTTATAAGGCGGGAACTTTAGATTCTGCACTGGCGATACTCGAAAAATTTTCGGTACTCAATCCCTTGTGGGAAGAATGGCAAATGCAGGCGAAAAACTTGAGCGAAAAAATCAAAGCGTCGGATTCGCAAAAAGAGGAAAAATGCTTTCGTCTTTTAATCGATTTGAAAAATGCGCAGTCGCGTCAAGCAGCGTATGCGGAAATCAAACAGATTGCCGATTCGGTACGCACCTTTTCCCTCAACGACTCTCTCTCGGTTTATTTGGATTCCATGGTCAATGTGGCCTTTGCTCGCTCTTTTCAAAAAGCGCAATCGGCTCGAGATTCGGCTTTGGCTTTAGCTCGTGAAAAGGCGGATTTTCTCAATGCCGAAAAACGGCTTACGGAATTGCTTTTGCATTTTCCCGATTTTGCGGACACGTTGAATCTGCGGGGCGCATTAGTGACCGTTGCCAATTTGCAACAGGAGACCTCTTTGGCTTCGGCTGCCTATTGGAATTCCCATGATCCACAAAAAGAACTTGAAAATGCCAGAAAATGGGCAAAAGAAAAAAAATGGCAGGCGGCCAAGGAAATGTATCAGAAACTCAAATCGAGTAATCTTCGCGGCGATGCGCTTCGGGATATGGATTCTCTTTATGTGGATTATTGTACGGAAAAACGCAAAAATGCGGCGAACTATTTTGCGGAATACAAGCGCGCTTCTGCCAAAGTTCAAAATAAAGCGGAAAAGCTCCATCGGGCAATCGCCGAACTGGACGCTTGCTTGGAGTTTGCGCCGGAATATAAAGAGCGTTCTACGGTGATATCGAATCGGCAATTTTTGCAATCGGAACTCCAAAAATGATTTTGGGCTTTGAATGGTATATGTATGTCGCCTTTTTCTTGGTGGGAATGCTGGCGAGTGTAATCAATAGCATTGCGGGCGGCGGCAGTACCATCAGTTTGCCGATAATGATTTTTTTAGGACTTCCGCCAACGATTGCCAATGGAACCAATCGGATTGGATTATTTGTAGGAAATTGCACGTCGGCGGTTAATTTGTTCAAACATGGACTGTTGAACAAGAAGGTCTATGCGAATTTATTTTTTCCCACTTTGATCGGATCGCTTCTTGGGATATTCTTTTTGCTCAAAATAAACGACAAGGTTTTTCAAGGCATTCTTTCGGTCGCCATTTTTGCTGTTGCCGTGATGGGCAATTTGAATCGGAATCTTTTTGGCAAGCCGCCAGAGAATCCGCCCGAAAAACTCTCCTTGCCGGCGTTTCTCGTCTTTTTTGCCATTTCCATTTATGGCTGCATTGTGCAGGTTGGTGTCGGCTTTCTGCAAATTTTTGCCCTTTCCCGTTATACGGGGCTGGATCTTTTGCACGTCAATGCGATTAAGAACGCTTTGACATCGACGTTTTTGCTGGTCAGCACCGTGGGCCTAATCGTCATAGGGAAAGTGGAATGGGGTTTGGCCGTTTGCGTTGCGGTGGGGGCTTGTTTGGGCGGCTTGATGGGGAGTCGTTTGCAGCGCAAAAAAGGAAATGTTTTTATTCGGCATTTCATTTCGTTCGCCAGTTTGATTATGGCGGTAATCCTGCTGAAAAATATATTGATGTGATAAAATGAATTTGTGCGCAATTTTGAAGGCTCGCATTTCGACGTAGAAAATTGTGGACGATTGAATTTGATTTATGGGCTCCTCTAAAAATTCATTTTCAAAAGATTGTTGCATTGTGTGGTTAGTTCTCAGTGGTTGGTTTTCGCATAAAATTAGGGGCTTATATGCGAAATACTCGCCATTGAGTTTTTCTTCAAAATGTGAACTTCTTTTCAAAACGAAAATTTCTTTTCATAAGATGAAATTTTCTCGCGGGTTGCGAGGTGCTTATAAGCCTTGGGAAATAATCACTAATCACTTCTCCCTTGCCGCTGGTTGGTGTGCTTGTCGAAGCACTTTATCAAAGCCATTTTTTGAGACGGTCTTTGGGTGCAGATTTGAAAAATTTGGTAGAATGATGGTGGATTTGCGGACGGACACCGATTTGTCATGCGAAA
>NZ_FUWU01000058.1 GCF_900167415.1 Fibrobacter intestinalis
AAAAAAATGCAAGGTTTTCAGTCATATTTTAGAAAACCTTGCAATATTTTCACAGGGTAGAAATCAATTTTCCCCAATAGTTATGCGGGTTGGACGAGATTTTAAGGGAGGACTAAATATAATATAAAATGAAAGCAAAAGAATTAAAATAAAAATGAAATGGCGAATTTCTTTTTGTTCAAATATTTTTCATTTCAAATTGAAAATTTATATGGGCGAGTTTTCTTTCAAGGATTATATTATGTTATACACCAGTCTTTGCAAGGAGTCGTAGGCGACGTGGCGATCTTGTTCGTGTAAAAAGAGAGCTTTGCCATGTGCATTGCAGTGATGGTGAAGTGCGCATGCAGGACTTGAGTTTGAGTATAAAATTCCGTTTTCTAAAAATTGGTTTTCAAAAAATGGTAGTTATGGACAATCTTCTACCAAATACTCTCAAATATTTTTCAAAGCAGCCTTTTTCTTTCACAAGGTGAACTCGGTTATCAGTTATTAGTTTTCAGTTTTCAGTTCCAACGGTCCCTGCCCTTCGACGAGCTCAGGGAGCACCTTCGACAAGCTCAGGGACCACCCTTCGATAAACTCAGGAACCGCCGGTTAGTGCACCTCGGCAAGCTCGGTAACCGCTTGTCGAACTAGTCGAAGGGCGCTAACCCCTAACTTGTTTCAAGAATTTCGCTGCCGTTTTCCATTTCTAGACTACGGCAAAATTTTGTGCTGCGCTGGTTTACGGGCGCACCGATTTCTGAATTTTTTCTTGGATTTGCGCTTCGGCATTTTTTACAGCGCTTTCTTTAACGCTGTCGATTGTCGCATGGATTTTGTGAGAAACCGAGGCCTTTACGGAATCTTGAAAGTTTTGCGCCTTTTCGGAAATTCCTGTTTTTTGAATGGAATATGAATAGAGAGAGTAGGCGAGGGAAGAGTCGCGTTCCGATTTCAAATTTCCGCTCAATGGGAGAAGGTAGAGCGTTGAAAGCAAAAGAACGCAGGGAATCAGGGCTTTGATGGCTCCCAGGATTCCGCCGCCGAGACTATTCAAAAGGGAAAAATGCCGCTTGATGAATTTGTTGATAAAGTGTCCCAAAATGCGGAGCGAAATGAACGGAATGAAAAATCCCAGTGCGCGCGAGAAAATGATAATCGTTGTTGCGGAAAGTTCCAGGTTTTCCGAAAGAAGCGGTTGCAGAATTTCCGGAAAGTAAATGACGCCGATGGCCCCGCCTATCCAAGCGGCTAAATGAATAAGCGTCTTGGCCAGACCAAAATACAGACCCAGTCCGACAAGGATAAGCAAAAAGGAGCCGCAAAAAATGTCAATCCAGTTGGCGGTCATTTTATTTGCAAATTAAAGCGGTGATAAAGGAGGCGAGAAGTGCTCCAGAAGCTACGCCTATGGCTACTCCGATTTTCAAAATTTGCAATTTGGAATTTTTGGGCAGATGGGGTAGCGGTTCGTTTCGCATCGTTGCCGTGAGCCATTCCCGCATGGGAATATCGAGTTGGCGCGGGTAGCCTTCCATAATTTGAGCCAGAGAATCCGCG
The DNA here is from genome assembly GCF_900167415.1 of Fibrobacter intestinalis. Classification (GTDB taxonomy): domain Bacteria; phylum Fibrobacterota; class Fibrobacteria; order Fibrobacterales; family Fibrobacteraceae; genus Hallerella; species Hallerella intestinalis. Next base: position 1,546 of record NZ_FUWU01000058.1, read on the forward strand.
GCTTCTTTGGTGGACCGGAAACGATCCTGCGGCCTTTTCTCCAGGCATTTTAAAATCCAATAGCGCAACCTGTAAGGAACTTGTGGTGGAAAATTCTTGATTTTTAATTTCAGATTTAAAATATACTGCGATGTCAGTTCCATCGATTCGCCGCGAAAGGGATTGCTGCCCATGACCATTTCGCAAACGATAATTCCCAGGCTGAAAATGTCGGATGCGTAAGTGACAGTGTAACCTCGGACTTGCTCTGGGCTCATGTAGGCGGCGGTTCCGAGAACGCTTCCCGGGATGGTCATGTCTTGCCCCGGATTGGCATCGCGGGCGATTCCGAAATCGAGCAGGCGAACGCAACCGTTTTTTTCGACCATCATATTGGAAGGTTTCAAATCCCGATGGATAATCTGGTTTGCATGGACGCAGATGAGGGTGCGTAAAATTTCGTGGGTCAGGTAGAGAACCACCCAAATAGGCGGCCTGTTTTGTACGTCGAGAATCTGTCGAAAAGTGACGCCATCTACATATTCCATAGCCAAAGCGAGTTTGCCTGTGCGTTCTTGCCATAGGGCGTAAGGATGCACAATGTTCGGGTGGTGCAAAGCGGCGAGCAAAACGCATTCCCGCTTGAACCGGGCGATCAAATCTTCATATCCGCGAAGGCTCGGCAACATCTGTTTCACGACGACCCGGCGGCAAAGCGAAGGATCGTCGCAGAGCCAAATATCACCCATGGCGCCTTGTCCGATTTTTTTCAGTGGCGTGTAGCCTCCGATTTTTGTCGGCTTGGAGCGTTTGCGAGTCGCCGTTCCGTCCTTTGTTCCGCTTTGAGTGGTGTCTTCCAGAATTGCCATAACGCTTGCAAATATATAAAATCGTCGAATTGGATTTTGTCAAATTTGACATTTGGACGGAAAACGAAACCGTTTTTGTAAAACATTTTTTTATAAAGAAATCCCAAGCATTCTTTATATAAATTTGTCGCTGGTTGGACGTGTAAAGGAGTTTTTGGTGAAATTCAATTTCGGCTTTCAAAAAGGCTTATTCTTTTTGGGGATTTTTTCCCTGTTTACAGCTTGCGGTTCAGATTCTTCGTCGGGAGCGGATATAAACGATAGCGGTATTTCATCAAGTGCCGACTCCCCGCTTTGGGAATCTTCTTCTTCGACGGATGCGCCAATTTCTTCTGCCGATGCCGTTTCCTCTTCTTCCGAGCTTTTTGTCCATCAAAAAGGATTTTCTCCGTGCCAGTTCAATTTTGGGGCAGGCTGGCAGGCCGCTCATGAAGATTCCGCATTCTACGATGGACTCGATTATATTTCCGTCTGGCTCGGCGACAACGACTACTTCAATTCTTTTGAAGAGAGAATGTTTGATATGACGCGGGTCGTTCATGCGACGCCGATGATTTATGCTTATGTTATTGCGGAATTTGGCAAGGATCACGGGCTGGACGATTGCGACGTGAAGGATTCCCAAAATTTGTGCACCGATGGGGCCGAGCTTATGCGGCAGTATTTCCAAGATTCGATTCTTTATCGTTACCGGCAATATGCGGCAGGATTTCGCGAACATATTGAAATTTTTTATCCAGAACAAAATCCGGATACAATCCAGTTCATTTGGCTTATTGAACCAGATTATTATCAGTATTCAGAGAGCGGTTCCAATCAAAAAATGGCGTTTGATAGTATAGAACAGAGGAATGGCGGCATTCCCGATGCACAAATGGGGCTCTATTTCGCACAGATTGTCGATACGATTCGAGCGTATTTGCCGGGTTCCAAAATCGCGATTGATATTTCGCCCTGGATTGCAGATGTTACCGAAGAACCGGATAAAATGGCGAATTGGTATGCGAATTTCGATTTGTCTAAAGTGGATTTTGCGAGTACTTCCGGCGGGCGAACTGCGGCAGCAAATGAACGGATTCGTTCTTCGAATAAGGCGACGTGGGCGGGAGTGGCTCAACTTTTGCAGCGTCCGATTCTCGCCGATGCAGGCTACGATGCGGGTGGTTATGGAACCGGTTACAATAAAGCGTGGGGTGTTGTGGAAAATTTGAATGCCCGCATTGCCGACGGCGTTATCGGGGTGACTCAAATGGATCCGGATTCGCTTTATCATGTCCGGGCGACAATAGCGAGAAATCAGTTGAATGCCATTCCCTGGTGCGCGGAATAAATTTGGGAAATTAGAAAAGTCGTTTCCAAAAATTGCTTGCATTAGAGTGGCTAGTTGTCAGTTTTTAGAGGTTGGGGATGAAATGCGCTACTTCCTCATCACTTAATATCGGTTGCTGCGCTTCGATAGGTTCAGCAGTCGCTTGTTGAACCGCTTTATATCATTTTGCCGCTTGAAAAGTCCGAACTTCAATATAAAATCCGCAAGAAAAATCCTGCAAAAATGCAGGTTTCAAATTTTTGGGCGTGAAATAGGGAGTAAATAGGGCTATTCTTCGCCGAAAGTCAGGATGAATTGCGAGATGGTGCGATCCCATTCGTAACGGAATTGGTAGGCGTTTCGCACGAGATAATTCCAACTGTCCTGGTTGCTGCAATAAAGCTGTTCCGCGTTTTTCAGCTTGCGGATCATCTGGTCGGGTGCGGCGGAATCGTTGACGAGCAGAGCATTGGCTGTCGAAAAGTCCGCATCGTAGTTGGAAAGCAAATTGGAACATCCGACATCCCGGCCTGTCAGGGGAACCGTTCCGCAGGCGAGGGATTTTAAAATCATGCTGGCGGATGGTTCGGTCGGGTTGGCGGCAAAAAGAATGTCGGCGCCGGCGAGAGTGGCGCGTACGGAAAGGTTATTGTTGGGAGGGATGTCGAACACCGCCATGTGGGAATTTTCTTGGCTAGCGACCGCTGTGTAATAATCCCATTTAGGACTGTTTTTCGGCGCTTTGACTACGACGAAGATGTTCAATTTGTTGATGTCGCCCAGAAGGGTTGCCAGCGTTTCGGAGGTTTTGCCGGATTCCGGACCTAGGGAGCAATACATGACCAGGCGGTTTTCAAAATCGACACCCAGGCTGGATGCCAGCGCGTCTCTCGCCTGTTTTTTGGCGACTTCTATCGGCAGATTCGTATTCAGGTTGAAGTCCCAGAAAGGGTAGTTTAGGCCGAACTGAATCCCTTTCAGTTTTTCCTTGTTCCGAACGAGAAAACCGGAAAGCCCGCCGCCCAAATGATTGTTGACGATTCCGTCGCAATAGCCGGGCGAAGGCAGAATCACTTTTTTCGCATAGAATACGCCGGCTTTGAGCAAGCTGACTTTTCCCCAAAATTCGTAACCGTTCATATTGAAATCGACCCGAGGCAGTCCAATCCGCTCGATTTCGCTTTCTTTGACGTGAAAATCGTAAGTGATGTTGTGAATGGTGAAGAAAAAGGGGATTTTGCCGAAGGATTCCGAGTAGGTCGTTCTGGCGATGGGAGCGATTAAAGCTCCTGCCCAGTCTTGTCCACAAAAGGTTGTCGGATCAAAATGGATGGCGTCCGCATAAGCGAGAGCCGCCGATGCCAGATAAGAAAAACGCAGGTGGTTGTCGCCGTAGGGGAATTTATTTTCGCCGTAGATGTCTGGCCGATTAAAGTAGTCGTCGTAGCGAATGTATGCGTAAAGGGGATTCGTTCCTGTCCACACCTCAAAGGGCATATTGCGCAGTTTTTCAATTCCTTTGAATACGCACCGGAAATTTTCCAATTCTCCCATAAGTCTGGGATAAAAGGGGGATATGGTTAAAATTTGCGTGCCCGCACGAGAAAATGCTTGGGTGAGCTGATTGACCGCTCCTGCTAAGGGACTTGGTTTTAACCATTCGCCGGCTTCCGGGCTGACAGAAAGAAACTTCAAGACTTTCTCCAAAAAAATTATTTACGAAACGAACGTCGCAGTTATGGAAAATTTAATTAAATTACGGAAAGGAAAAATTTAAATTTTCTTTTTTTCCGATAAAGGGTTAGAAAATGAAAACAAAAAATTTAATCGTTCTAATGGCGGCGTCTGCGGTTCTGCTTGCCGGCTGTAAAGGTGCCAACGAAAAGCGTGGAGACAGCTATTTGGAAGAGGGGCGTTATCAGAATGCCATCAATTCTTACTTGACCGCTAAGGGAAAGGGGAATGTTTCAAACGAATTTTACGACAATTTTACGCTGGCGATTGCCAAAAGAGCGGAAGTGGAAAGTAAAAAGGATCCGCAGAGCAGCTTGATTCACGGATTCTTTGAACAGGCGATTCAGAATCTGGGCAAGGTGCAGAGTGCCGAAAAAGCGGTGGCAATCGGCGAAGCCCTGTCCGCAGTCGGTCTGAACCAGATTTCTTCGGAAGGAGTGGAACTCGGTGCCGTTATTGACGGATTTGCCAAAATTGACACTTCCATTTCGCTGATCAATCGTCTTGGTGGCGACGCTTCCAAGGTGAAGGCGTTTAGGACGCAGGCGGAGAACGTCTATGTTTCCCGTACTCTTCCGGAAGCCTTGGAAGAAAGCGATCCGGTTGTCAAGGAATACAACTTGTTGGCGATTGAACTCATCGCGCCGAATAATGCGGATTTGCAGAAAGCGCATAACGCGAGCCGTATTGCGACCCGTCCGTATTTTCTCATCTTTGGCGAAAATATCCCGAACAAGTCCCCGCTGGTGGACAAATGGGGCTATGTAATGGCTTTCCCGAGCATCAAAATCGGGGCGACTTCCCTTTCTGGCGAACTCCAGTTCTGGGCTTCGACCGGAAACAACACCGAATTGGATCCGGCTTTGATCAAGCTGGTTTCGGTGAAGGGCGATTCCGTTTTTGCCAGCGGCAACAAGGGCTGGTGCGAAGCGGAAGTCATTGTCGGCAAGAAGGGCCAGGAAAAAGTGGAAAAGAAGCAGAAACCGTTTACCGGCAAGGGAAAATTGATGAACGAATTCCTGTGCTCGGTGAATGTTTCGTTCTCTTATCCCAAGGACTTTGTCCCGGATTATGTAGAATATAAAGACCAATTTGGCGTGGGTCGCAAGTATCTCGGCCAGTAATTCCGATTTTATTTGGGCAAAGGCGTCGCAAATGCGGCGCCTTTCTGTTTTTGCAAAAACGTTTTTTGTATTTTTGAGGACGATTTTTTACCCATCCTCAAAATAGGTATTGTCCACTTGTTCTTTCGCGTAATCGTTTTTCTGCTTGTTTTGGTTGCATTCCCCATGGCGCAGCTTTTGGATGTTCCCGAAGAATTTACGACGCCTACAACGGTTCGCCATGTCCGTGCAGAAGGGCTGGTGAATATGGATGAACGCTCCGTATTGAGCCGGGTCAGTGTTCGGGATGGCCAGGCTTTTCAACCGTCCGCATTGACGGAAAAAGTGCAAAAGAGTGTTTCGGATTTGTTTGAAACCGGTTTTTTTGACGACGTGACCGCTTGGATAGATTACCAACCGGGCAATGAAAATAAAGTGGACCTGGTTTTTCGCGTTGTGGAACTGCCCGCTTTGGATACGGTCTATATCGAAGGCTGCGATGAAATTTCCGAAGAAGATGTCCGCTTGAAAATTTCCCTTTTGCAAGGGCGTGTTTATAGCAAGAGCGGCTTGGAGCGGGATAGGCAAAATATTTTGTCGTATTATCGGGGCGAGGGCTATCTGCTGGCGGAGGTTGGTTTTCGGGAGACTCCGGTTTCGGATCATGAAAACTCCGTCACTTTTATTGTGCGCGAAGGCCCCAAGGTTCAAGTGGATTCCATTGTGATTACGGGAAACGACCACGTTCCGGCGACGGAAATTACCGACCACATGCTGACCAAGCGTTCGCATTGGTGGGGAGATGGCGAATTTAAGGAAATGCTGTTCGAAGCGGACCGCGATACGGTGTTGAACGCCATCCGGCATTTTGGCTATCTGGATGCGGAACTCAAGGAATATCGCGCGGAATATTTGCCGGATTCCAGCTGCAATTTCTATCTGGGGCGCACGGTTCCGAAAGGCCGCAAGTTGGAACTGCTTTACGGTCAGTTGAATCAAGCGATTTCCGATACGGCGAACATCATGAATCGTCTGGCGGGGCGCGTCAAGGAAAAATCGGCGCACTACTATCGTGAACACCGGACGAATTTTAATTCGGTTGCTCAGGCGGTTCCCGTGTTTGACGTGCAGGACGAAGAGACGGCTGTGATGATTTTGAACGGCATCATTACTTATGAAGAGCTGCGGAAAATTTGGCTGAAGAACTTGCCCAAGGACAGGAAGTGGAAGAATGCGAAGATTGTGGAACTGATGCAAAAGGTCCGTAAAAAACGTTATGACGAAAAATTGCTGACCCGTTACACTCTAGAAGAAGTGTTCACCGCACTGACTCCTTACGACAGCGTCACCACGTCAAAATATGTGCGCATTTATATCGATGTGAATGAGGGGCAGCGCTATTATGCGGGTGGCGTGCATTTTACGGGCAATGAAGTGCTTACCGACAAAATGCTTTCCCGCAGCGTGTACCTGGACAGCGGGGAGGTCTTTGACTATTACGCATACGAGGCGACCCGAAAAGGAATTATCGACGCCTATCGGGAAGACGGCTATCTTTTTGCTCAATACGACGAAACGCGCAGCTTTGTAAATGACAGCGTGGTGACCTTGGAATATCGGCTGCGCGAAGGGCTTCCCGCTCAGATTCACCGTGTAAATATCATCGGCAACACGAAGACGAAAGACAAAGTGATCCGAAGAGAAGTCCGCTTGTATCCGGGAGACACCTACCGCCAGTCGGCGATGGAGCGCAGCTTCCGCGAAATCATGCAGCTGAATTATTTTGACATGGTTTATCCGGACATCCAGGTTGTGGGCGATCAACAGGTGGATTTGAGTTTCCGGGTTGCCGAAAAGGAAGCGGGAACGGGACAGTTCAGTGCGGGCCTCGCTTATAGCCAGAGCGACGGATTGACGGGAACATTCGGCGTTTCCATTCCGAACTGCTGCATGGGCGACGGCCAGAGCGCATCGCTGAATGTGGAATACGGCGAAGACAAAAAGAGCGCGTCGATCAGCTTTATGGAACCCTGGTTCTTGGATTATCCAATCACCCTTGGAACGAGTTTGAGTTACGCTTGGTGGCATCGCGACGACGATCCGAACATTACACGTTACGGCGGATCCATCTATGTCGGAAAGCGTTTGAAGTGGCCGGACGATTATTTCTACGGGCAAATCGGCTACAGCTGGATGATGAACAAGCAGGGACCGAATGTGGATGGCAGCCTTGTCCGTTATTCGGGCAAAGAATCGGCGTTTACGTTCAAGCTCGTCCGCGACGACAAGAACTTGCCGCAGTTCCCGACGGATGGTTCGCGCTACGTGCTTTCGGTACAATGGGCGGATGAAAAAATCGGCAGTGATTTCAACTTTGTGAAAACGGATTTGACGGTCAAGTGGTGGTTCCCGCTTATCGGCGATCGTTTGGCTTTGGCGCTGACGAACGAATACGGCTTTATGGTCGGCGACCCGCTGCAATACAGGACGCTTTACCAGATGGGCGGCGTTTTGGGCTACGACGGCATGATGCGCGGTTACAGTTCGGGTTCCATCGGCTATCGTCGTTTGGGGCGCAGTTACCAGTATATCGGCGCGGAACTCCAGTGGGGAATTGTTCCGAATACGTTCTACTTGCTTCCGCTCTTCTTTGACGCCGGCAATGTTTTCGGCAAGCGCTACGATCCCGATACGAAAGTTTCAAAGAACCAGCCGAATCCGCTTACGGAATGGGATCCGTCTAGCTTGAAGCGGGACTTTGGATTTGGTTTCCGGGTCATTGTGCCGATGCTCGGCATTATCGGATTTGACTTTGCTTGGCCGTTGGATGTGGGCGAAACCTATTCCGGCTATGACCGCACCAGTGTCGGCGACATGGAATTCAACTTTGTCATTGGGCAGGGATTCTAATGCGTAAAAAATCGATTGTCCTTCTTTTCTGCGTTTTGCTTTTCAGCGTTCTTCCGGGATTTGCCGAAGATGGTTTGCGGGTCGCCCACGTCGATTCCAAATTGATTTTCGACGGTTACAAGGGCACGAAAAAAGCGCAGGAAGAATACGACCGGCAGGTCGCCAAATGGGAACAGCAGGCGAACCTGTTGCAAAAGGAACTGGCGGCCATCAAGGAAAAACTCGCCAAGCAATCGCTGATGCTTTCCGACGAAAAACGGAAGGAACTCGAAGCGGATTACGCCAAAAAAGATACGGAGTTGAAAGAATTTATCGACCGCGTGTATGGCCGAACGGGCGAGCTGATTACGGAAAACGAAAAGGTCAGCGCCCCGATTATCTCATTGATTAAAAAGGCGGTCACGGAAATCGCTTTGCAGGAAGGCTACGACATGGTTGTCGATCGGGCGACCGGAGCCGTCCTCTTTTGGAAAGACGAAAACGATTTGACGAAAAAAGTACTCGACTATCTGAATTCGCACTAGGCATGACGGTGAAAATCCCTGACTCAAAAACGATTTGACGGAAAATTTTGCTTTGGGCGTGCCCTGCTTCGGTGGGTCGGTGCTTCACACTGGCGAAAAAAACGTTCGTTCCTCCGCCCGTCATTGCGAGCAGCGATAGCGGCCCATGAGCCTTGGAAGCTCTGCTTCCTTTAGGCGAATTGTCCCTTTCAGGGATACTTCAACTATGGAATCAGAGATTCCTAGTTTCAGGGATGCGCAGCCGAAGCAATCTGTGCTGGCACCTCGTCATTGCGAGCCGCGATAGCGGCGTGGCAATCTTGTCAGCGGAAAAGGATTGCTTCTACACTTCGAGTATAACTCCACTAAGGTAACAAAGTTACCAAGTGTCGTATATCCACATAGAGGATAACTCCACTAAGTCAATAAATTGACAAGTGTCGTATAACCCCTGTGGGGTTCGCAATGACGGTCGCTTTCAAACGTGGCTGATTTTCTCCTTGGCAAATTCGCAATGACGAATACTACCAGTCTCCCCGAAGAGAACACAAGTTGTCGCTAGAGTCCGTCATTGCGAGCAAGCCGAAGCAATCTCTGCGACCTACCCGTCATTGCGAGGAGCAGAGCGACGTGGCAATCTTGTCAGCGGGAAAAGGATTGCTTCACCCCCTGTGGGGTTCGCAATGACGGAAAAACGCCAGACAGCAAGTCGCCAGAGTACGTCTTTTTTTGCAAACTTTACACCGTCATGGAACAAAGGAGACACGATGCGGTTCAAGGAAGCGGCGGAAAAGTGGTTTGAAAAGAAATGCTTGGGCTGGAGCGAGAGCTCCCGGGCGAAATACGCAAATATTTTGCAAAAGCATTTGCTGCCCGCGTTCAGGGATGTGAATTTGTATGAAATCAAGGTGGAAAACGTTCGGATTTTTGCGGAAGAGGGACTTTCAGGAAGGGCGATTTCTGTGAGGAACGGAAATCTGCCGGAATCCGGAGGGAATTTGCGGAAAATCAATTCGGTGGATAATGGCGATTCCGTGCTAGAATTTGAGTCGGGTTTGACGAAATTTGGTGACTCCGTGGAAGTGAAAAAAATCGATTCGGCAAGCGTGCGGAATTTTGCGGAGCGCGCTCTCGGACATTTGGCAATTCCAACGCGGCGTTTCGTGCTGGCGACGTTGCAGCAGATTTTGAAAGCGTCGCTTTCGCCGGAGGATTTTGGTGCGCTGGATTTTCCCCATGCTGGGACGATACGGAAAGGGGAAGCGGTTCCCCTTTCGCCAGAGGAACTTGCCGCGCTGATTCGTGCGCTGGAAAATTCGGCCCGGAGCCTCTTGCTGATTGCATTCACCGGGATGCGCCTCGGCGAAGCTTGCGCCCTGAAATTTTCGGACTTTGATTTTATACGAAACACCATCAAAATTCACGGGACGCTGGAACGACTGCCCAATGAAAAGGGCGAAACGGCAAATGCCGCTGGCACAAAAGGCGCAGACGAAAATCTCGCCGCCGAAATGGAAAATGCCAAGTCCCCGAAAACCGTCCGCAAGCTCTGTCCGCCGAAAAGCGAAAGTGGCCATCGGGAAATCCCCATCCCGGAAAATCTGCTCCAATGGCTGAAAAAAATGGCGAGGGAAAATCCGCCGGACAGTTTTTTGGTGAAGCACGACCAGCGGACTTTGCAGAACCATTTCAAGAAGTTCCTGAAGGCGGCGGGAATTGCAGTGGACGCCCACATCCACACCCTGCGGCACAGCTTCGCGACCCATGCGCTGACTTCCGATGCGGACCTGAAGGCGCTTTCGGTGCTTCTTGGCCACGCCAGCACGCATACGACTCTCGACCTTTACGTGCACCCGACATTTGAGAGCAAGCGGCGCGTGCAGGAGGCGTTTTGGAAATTCGTGAAGAACCCGAAGCGGGCGCAAGATCCTGCTCCGCAAAGAAATTGTGATTGTTGGGGAGAAAGTTTTGAAAAATCGGGAGGTTCCGGGCGCAAGCCGACCCAGCAGTGAATTTCGCAGAAGTACTCTTCTGCGAAAGTTTTCGTGACCGACAAGCAAAATATAAGTCGGATTTGTAAACTTGTCAATACGCAAAGGTTACAAATCCCCACCGGATCTTTGCAAGTTTGACTGAAATCAACTCCGAGGACACGAATCCTAACCCCGACAAGCGGATTTCCTTGCCGGAAGTGTTCCAACCTGTCCCCTTTTAGCTCGGTAGCGGCTCCGAGTCGGGAAAAAGTGCCGTTTAAGACTTCATCCCGAGATGCTTTTTTCGCAGAAGAGTACTTCTGCGAAAATAGGGAAAAATAAATGGCAGAACAAATCACTTGGTCTTCTGAAACGGTACTTTTTATCGGAGCCGGCGCGACCGCCCTTTTGGGCATGCCGCAGAGCGACTTGCAAACCAAGATTTTCCGTGGATTTGCAGAAAGAAAGTCTACGGATACTCTCGAGGACATCCTTTCCGACAGCACGCCTCAAAAAATTTTCGGAAAGACCCCTCCGTTCAAAGGGCGAGACCTTAAAATTATGGCGGCCTTCATCCGTTTTCTGGGCGACGACCTAAAAAAGGACTGGAATACCGTCGATGAGGAGGATATCAAAAACGGACGGATCGTATTTGGAGACGACACCGACGAAAAACTGTTCAGAAGCTGCATCGTGGAACTCCGCCGCGAGTACGACTGGAACGCCCTGAAACAGATTATACAGGTCTGCCCCCACGACGAAAGGGAAGACAACCTGATTCGCGACATCTACACCATGATAGACATGAAATTGCGCGACAGGCAAGGGATAACCGTCCGGTTAAAAAATGAGAAAGGGACCCCGTCCGAAGTCATCATCGAGCCGAACCGCCTGCCCAAGGCGAGGAACTGTCTGGTGCTGTTCACCTGCATCCTCTTTGCGAACGCCTGGTACGGCCTGAGCAAGGGCGAAAACGCGGAGATGTTTCAGAAATATGTGAACTTCATGGAATCTCTCGCCCGCCTGATGCAAAAGGAAGGCGGTCGCCTTGCCGACAAGGGCTACGAATTCAACACGCCCGCCTTCTACAGGCTTTTGAACGCCGTTGTCACCCTGAATTTTGAGACGGTGTTTTTGTGGCTGCTGTTCAACGCCAACCGCAAGGTGAACCATGCCGGTTACTATCTGCCGCAGACGGCGCAGAAGGTGGAACAGTGGCTGGACTTTGGCGTGCCGGGCAAGAGCCGTAAAATCTCGCCGGACGATAATGCCAGAAAGCCGGGCGAATTTTCCTATTCGCAGAGCGAGACCTCCGTTTTTCGCGGCAACGAATACAGAACGCCGGGTTCCCCCATAGGCCGTATCGGGAGCTTCTTCTTTGCCCACGGCTGCTGCAACTGGCGCGAATGCCCCGCCTGCGGACGGATGATGTATTATCTGGGGGACGAGTGGGGCTACAAGTCTCGGCACGTGAATCCGCCTTTCCCCGTCCCCCTGTTTGAAAACAACGACTTCAACCGCACCGAAAAAGAAAAGGAATGGAAAGCGAAACTCCGCTACGACTCTCTGGAGTGCATTTCGTGCGGAGCGGAAACCAGGGCCTGCGATGCTCCCATGATCATGCAGACCATGATAAAGGGGATGCCCACCTCCTTTTTGGACGAGGTCCAGCGTGAATCCCGGGTATTGCTCCGCAAGGCAAGACACGTGGTTCTGTTCGGCTACCAGCTGCCGCCAGACGACATCCTTTGGCAGGAGGCTTTTTCCGAGGCCATCCGTTACCGCAAGGATACGGACGATGCCGCCTATTGCACCGTGGTGGTAGGGCATTGGGGGGACAGGCGTTGGCTCTATGGCGACGAGATGATGGAATACGTCAAAAAGTACCGCTATACCAAGGATGCCGTGAGTTATGGGGCAAAGGCCATCGTAAACGCGGTCTCCATTTTCGGCAAGGAATATGTGCGGGCCTGGTGCGGTGGGATTCCGCAGGTGTTTGGCGACGGCGATGAAGCCGCAGTTAAGGAAATTCTGTTTCCGAACCATTTTGTGAACTGGAAGGGAACGAGGCTGGAATAAAATTTTCAAGGAGAATTATATGTGTTACAAGATAGAAGGCATTGTGAAATCCCTCGCGTCGGATGGTTCGTTTACCGTTCGGGGCGTGGACGGCTACTATCTGGAACGGGGCGAGAAGGCGTATAATGTGTTTTGGGAAAATGGAAATGCTGTTCTGAAGGAAATTTCTGAAGGATTTAAATTCCCTACAGATTGGCGCCAGTGGGAGTATCAAATGCTGCTGGCTGCTAAATCTGGGCAGATGAAAGTGGAATTGGAATTAGAGCTAGGAAATCCAAACGAAACGGATGTTACTAAAAAGACTTTTTCTTTACAAAAAATCTCTTTGGCATAAGGGGGAATTTTATGGCGACTTATTTCATTGACGCAATGGTCACAAAATTTTCGGTAGAGGGCGAAAATATTTGCTTTCAAATCCGAGGGACGGAAAACCATCTTTATCGGAAAAAGAAAGAAGGCGAAGAGGACAAATTCGATGAATACAATGTGTTTATAAATAAGGAAATAGTTCCAACGGATGCGAAACTTTATTATGTGAAGAATCCTTTTAGTATAGAACCAAGTAATTCAAATAATTTGCTGATTTCGGGAGCCTTCTTTTCCAATCGGAAAATTCGGTTGGAAACGGATGACAAATTCAATGTAAAAAAAGTTTCCGTTGGCAAGGATAGTATTTAAGGAGGGCAAGGAATATGATAAAATTGAGAGGAAAAACAATGGTAAAACTGAATCGTTTGGCAGGATTCCTTGCCATTCTGGCAATCTCAATTGGTCTAGCAGCTTGTAAGCAGAACAAGCAGAACGAGCTGAAAGATCCCCGCGACGGGAAGACGTACAGAACCGTGGAAATCGGGAAGCAAGTTTGGATGGCGGAGAACCTCAATTACGAAATGGATGGCAGCTATTGTTATGACAACGAGGCTACTAATTGCCAAAAGTATGGACGGCTCTACACTTGGGCCGCGGCCATGCAAGCTTGTCCGGCGGGCTGGCATCTGCCCAACAACGCGGAATGGAAGACTCTGTTTAAGACTGTCGGCAGTACGAGTGTCGCAGGGAAAAACCTCAAGTCCGAGAGCGGCTGGGACGGTAATGGCAACGGCACGGATGAATACGGCTTTTCCGTGTTGCCAGCGGGCAGCCGCAATGGCGTTGGCCTTTACGGCTACGCCGGCGAGGACGCCATCTTCTGGAGTTCTACGGAGGGCCGCAGCGGCGGCCATGCGTACCACTGTTACTTCCACTACGTCAACGAGAACGTGCACTCGATCTTACTCACCAAGGAGTTCGGGTTTTCCGTACGTTGCCTCAGGGACTAGGACTAGGGGCGGGGTAGGGCCCCCGCTCCTAGCTGCGGCCTAGCCGTAGGCAAGGCCGCCCCCTTGTTTCATCGCTGCGGTCGCAAAGAACGCAAGCCCCCAAATAGAAATCTCAACTTAAAGGACAATCAAAAATGAAAAACCGCATACTACTGTTCTTCTCTCTCGCCGCCGCTTTCGTTTTCGCCGATGGCGGGCAAAAAGGCTCGTTCACCGACCCTCGCGACGGCCAGACCTACAAGACGGTGAAAATCGGAAATCAAGTTTGGATGGCAGAGAACCTGAACTACGCCTACTTACAGCCGACAAGTAGCTTAGATTCTTCCAGCTTTTGTTACAGAAACAAACCGGATTCCTGCGCCAAGTATGGGCGACTTTATCTGTGGAGTGCTGCCATGGATAGTGCCGGGGTCTTCGGCGATGGCGGCAAGGGCTGCGGTTACGAAGTAACGTGCTCTGCAAAGGAACCGGTTCGCGGAATTTGCCCGGAGGGCTGGCATCTGCCCAGTAAAGCGGAATGGAGGACTTTAATGGAGACTGTTGGCGGTGAGGATGTAGCCGGAAAGAAGCTCAAGTCCAAGAGCGGCTGGGACGATGATGAAGGCAAACGTGGCAACGGCACGGACGAATACGGCTTTTCCGTGTTGCCCGCGGGCTACCGCAGTGGCGATGGCGATTACTACCGCGCCGGCGAGGACGCAGGCTTCTGGAGTTCTTCGGAGTACAGCGGCCTTAATGCGTACAGCTGGAACTTCTACTACGCTCGCGAGTACGTGTGCTCGCTTTACGACAACGAGAGCCACGGTGTTTCCGTCCGTTGCCTCAGGGACCTCGACTAGGGGCGGGGTAGGGCCCCCGCTCCTAGCTGCGGCCTAGCCGTAGGCAAGGCCGCCCCCCCCCTTTTCTCCCTCACCCTTGTCCCCTTAAACTTCTTCAGTATGAAATCCAGCGAACTTTTCGCGCTCGAGCATTCAAACAAATCGGAAATCCACCTGTTCCTGGCCGGCAATTTCTGGCAAGCCTGGGAAAAATCCGCCTTCTTCTTTTTTCACCGCTTTGCGCAGTACCAAGTGCATTGCCGCTATGTCAAAAAAATCCAGGCCGAGATGCTCTACTTGGGTTTTCCGCAAAGCGCGCTCCCCGTGCTGCAAGAGAAGGCCAAAGGGGAGGGCTGGAGCTGGACAGTTGTAGATGAACGTCATATCGTCGTCGCCGGATTCGTGCCGCAAACGGGCTTTGAAGATTGGAAGTCGCAACGGTTCCGCAAAGATGCGGAAAAGGGCATCCCCGATTCCCCGGAAAAGGCGAAGCCGCTTTGGGTCCCTCACGACAATTTGCTGCTTTCCCTCAAGGAATTTTACGAATGCACCAAGTATGTTTTCACGCGAACGGGCGAGGCGTCCAGGCTTTACCGCTACGGGCTGGGCGACAAGCTTCGGGGGGAATGTCTCGATTTCTTGGATATTTTGCAATGCGCCGTGCAGAAGGCTTCCGCATTCGACGGTTCCGCGGCTTACAGGCTCTACTGCCGCGTCCGCATCAAGTTGCGGTTGCTGATGGATTTTCGCCAGCTTTCCGAAAAGCAGTGGTTCTTCATCAACGAACGCCTTGAAAAAATTCAAAAAAGCTTAAGGCTGGAATCCTTTGGGCTACGGTCCACGGGAGTAAGCCCTATAGAGTCCGGCGACCCACTCCCGGCAATCGGAAACGAGGTTCTTTCAAATTGAATTTCCGTTTGCAGAGTAGAAAAAAGGACCTGCGAATCGCCCCAGGCTTCCGTGCATCCGGGCATTTGCTTGTCCGACTTAGAGCGGTCGCTTTGAAATTCCTCCGGCTTTTCCGTGTTGCCCGCGGGCAACCGCAATGGCGATGGCAATTACAACAACGCCGGCAAGAACGCAAACTTCTGGAGTTCTACGGAGAACAGCGGCAATAATGCGTACAGCTGGAACTTCAACTACGACAACGAGAACGTGAACTCGAATTACAACAACAAGAACAACGGTTTTTCCGTCCGTTGCCTCAGGGACTCTAGCTTTTTTGAGGGCGATCTTTATGGAGATGGATACATTGCGGCGGCAGCTTTTGCATGCCTATCTGGATGCCCGGAAGCACAAGCGCAATACGGTGAACCAGTTGGAATTTGAAAGGGATTTGGAATCGAACCTTTTGTCCTTGGCCTATGATTTGCACGAGCGTCGCTACGCATTGCGCCCATCGATATGCTTTATCCACGAGAAGCCTGTCAAGCGGGAAATCGTTGCCGCCCACTTTCGGGACCGGGTTGTCCATCACTTGCTTTATTCCTGGATTTACCCTCTATGCGATCGCTCCTTCATCTATGACAGTTACAGTTGCCGGGTGGGGAAGGGGACTCTGTTCGGCATTGAACGGGCGAAAAAGTTCATCATCGCCGAAAGCCGGGATTTCACCCGGGAATGCTTTGTTCTTCGCTTGGACGTGACAGGATTTTTCATGGCCATTCGCCGGGATATTCTCTATCGTCAAGTGGTCGAGCTGCTCCGCTGCCATCGGTGGGAAGGAATCCCCGACAGGGGCTTGTGCATCTATCTGCTGAAGAAGTTCATTTTTGCGAACCCCCTGGAGTCGGCAAAGTATAAAAGTCCGCCTTCGGCTTGGGACGATTTGCCTCGAAATAAATCGCTGAAATATGCGGCTCCGGACTGCGGGCTTCCCATCGGGAACTTGACTTCCCAGCTTTTTGGCAATGTCTATATGAATCCATTGGATCATTTTGTCAAGCAGAATTTGAAAGTCCGGCATTATGGCCGTTATGTGGACGACCTTCTCCTTGTCCATCACGACAAACGATTTTTACTGTCAGCTATTGAGCGTATCCGAATTTTTATGAAGGATCGGCTCTTTTTGACATTGAATGAAAAGAAGACGAAATTGCAGTCCGTCGAAAAGGGGTTTGATTTTTTGGGTGCATTCGCATTGCCTTATCGTACTTATCCGGGACGCCGCATTGTGGCAAATTTTAAGGAATGCCTGCGACGTTCAGCTTCCTTTGAGAATGGGCAAAGCCGTATTGTCAGCTACTGCGGGCTTTTGGGGCATTTTGATGCGTTTGGGATGCAAAGGAAATTGGCTAGGACTATCACCCCTAACCATCCTAACAAACACTCTTACTTCCTCCGAAAGAATCGCCGAATTGCACCTTTTACAAATTGTTTACAAATTCACCCTTGACAAAATTTCGGGCTTTCCTATAATCCCTCCCGCGCACGAAAGCTCCGCAATGGCATCCAAAAAATCTGGATGTCTTTTCTTTTTCAAAGGAGCACTATGCCCGCGCAAAATCCGCAACACTTGCAATTTTCGCAAAATCCGTCCCTCGACAGGGCCCACGACAAGGGTCCCGAAGCCGGGGAAAGCCGCATCCCGCCCATCCTCCGGGGGAAAACCTACCTGGACCCGCTCTACGACCCCGCCTTCCGCGCCTTCTTCTCCGACGAGGCCGCCCTGAAGGACTTTCTCGACGCCCTGCTCCGCCTGCCCCCGGGACGCCGCATCGAACGGCTCTCCTTCACTTTCGCGGACCCCGTGGAGTTCCGCATCCCCGGGCCGAAGACGGTGGTCTTCGACATCCACGCCTTCACCGAGGACGGACGCTTCCTGGACATCGAGATGCAGCGGGCGAAGCACTCCTTCCTCGTGGACCGGATGCTGCTCTACAGCGCGTTCCTCGCCATCAAGGGCAAGCAGGCGATGGAGTCCTCGCCGGAAAGCCTCTCCCTGGAA
>NZ_FUWU01000037.1 GCF_900167415.1 Fibrobacter intestinalis
TTATCGCTCCGGCGAATAGCCACAATAAGGTCGGCGACCACCACCAGAAACTGCTTTCCAATTTCTTTGCGCAGCCGGAAGCGCTGATGAACGGAAAGACTTTGGATGAAGCTGCGGAAGAACTTCGTGCGGCGGGAAAAACGGAAGAGGAAATCGCATTCCTCGCTCCGCATAAGGTTTTTGAAGGCAATAAGCCGACGAATTCCATTATGATGGATTATGTTTCCCCGGAAACTCTCGGTGCTCTTATCGCCATGTATGAACATAAGATTTTTGTACAAGGCGTGATTTGGAACATCAACAGTTACGACCAGTGGGGCGTTGAACTCGGCAAGCAGCTGGCAAAGAAAATCCTCCCGGAACTTGCCAAGGACGATGTGGAATTGCATCACGACTCTTCCACGAATGCTTTGATTCGCTGGTACAAAAAGCATCGCGCTTAATAATTAAAAGCGAAAATTTCAAAAGGCTGTAATTGGATTGCGGCCTTTTTGTTTTTTAACGGCGGATTTTTGTTGTGGAAAAGTCGATGAGATTTTCAAAAATTTTTGAAGGAAAAAGTGAAAAGGAAACTCGGATAATCCTAAAATGAAAAAGTCCCGAAGGCGATGGGAGCTTTCGGAACTTTTGAAAAAGTGAATTTTGGAATTAGTAATTTTCGGCGTTCACTTCAAAGAAGGACTGCGGATGGTTGCAGGTGGGGCAGACTTCGGGAGCCTTGGTGCCGATAACAATGTGCCCGCAGTTGCGGCATTCCCAAACCTTGACTTCGCTCTTTTCAAAAACAGCCGCGGTTTCCACGTTTTTAAGAAGTGCACGGTAGCGTTCCTCGTGGTGCTTTTCAATGGCTGCGACCAACCGGAATTTTTTGGCGAGGTCCTTGAATCCCTCCGCTTCGGCGGTTTTGGCAAATTCGGCGTACATATCTGTCCACTCGTAATTTTCGCCTTCGGCTGCCGCTTTCAAGTTTTCTGCCGTGTCGCCAATGCCGTTCAATTCCTTGAACCACAACTTGGCGTGTTCCTTTTCGTTTTCGGCGGTCTTCAAAAAGAGAGCCGCGATTTGTTCAAAGCCGTCCTTTTTGGCGCGGCTGGCAAAGTAGGTGTACTTGTTGCGGGCTTGGGATTCGCCGGCGAATGCCGCCTGCAAATTCTTTTCGGTTTGTGTACCTGCGTATTTGTTGGCCATTTTGAATCTCCTTAAAAGAGGTTGAGATAGCTTTAATATAAAAAGATGAAGGCTTTGGGGATTCTTTTCGCGAATAAATTTTGATGCAAAAATCGATTTGTGCAAGGAAGTCGTATTCAAAGAATTTCTTGGGAGAAGAGTTTTTTATATTGCTGGAAATGGAAAAAGTTGAAGCGATTATTCGGGATTGTGCACCGGCTCTTGTGGATAATTTGCCGGTCTTTCAGGAATTGATGACGTTTTTTGGGAAAGAGGCTTTAATCGCGCCTGACTTGCGGGACCTGCGGGATTTTTTGGAATCGGGACGGCGGTTTCAGGTGGTCAAAATTTCGGAAACATCGCTAATGAAATGCGCCTATGCGCTGGTGGACAATTTTCCGGAATGCTTGGCGGCTCGGGGAATGCTCCGCTATTATCGAGTGCCTGGAGCGATGTTCTGGCAAGATGTGGAAAAAGCGGAAAATATCATAGCGAATTCACTGACGATGGATGTCTATGGTTGGAATCCCGACGCTTTTACCGGTTTTGAAAAAAGTGGCAGTGATAAATTTGAACTGACGGCGATTCTTTCGGTGTAGGCTTATAGAAATTCAAACAAAATGATTCCCGGACATTTTCCGGTTCCCAACCAGGAGTTTAAGTATTCCAGAAGTTCGTGGTCGAGAACTTTTTTGAACTTGTAGGACGCATCCCGCAGGACAGGTTTTTTCCCTTTGTCCAGAATCAGAAATCCCGTGTGAAAGGTGTCAAGGGTGTTCCGGCTGCTAATGAAACCGATGCCGCGGACGGTACTTTCTCCCTGCCAAGGAGAATCGGCAAATTCAATCGCCTTGTCCAGAGGAAGATAACGCAAATAGAGCTTGGGATCCAATTCCTGATAGTCGATTTTTTTGGATTTGAAAAAATCTTTTTTGGGAATGGTTCGGATGACCGAAGTGTCGTTCGGCAAAAAAATCTGTTTGGCAAATTTGCCTTCTCCCAGCCAGTCGGCCACAAAATAATGCTTGCGAAATGAGTAAGCGGTTTGGCCGTTGATATAGCGGATTTTTTGCAGGGTGCTGAACAGGCTGTCTTCGCTGCTGCTTTTTGCCAGCGCAAGAACGTGCTCTAGATAAGTGACGCAATCCAAGGAGTCCGTGTTGATCATGCGCTTGGGTTCTGTCGGATCCAAATAGCCTTCGCCGGTGGGACCTCCCATGCCATAAGGTTTGCCGAGGAACTTTTCGGAAAAGAACCGGATGCGATTGGAAAGTCCGGTGATGTGTCCGCCTTGCTGAAATAAGTCTTTCATGGTCAAGAGGGAGGAGTAGCCGTTATTGGCTGCCCTGTAAATGCAGGACCAGACGGAATCCAGAGCGTTGCGGCTGATGTTGTCGGGATTTTTTCCGGTATTGTTTAAAAAGGAGGCGATCAAGAGCGTATCGCCATCGATTGTCGGCATAAAACCGACAAGTCCATGCGTCTCGTTGATGAATCCGGTTTTAAAGCGGATGCGCCATGCAAATTCCAGAGTTTGCATACGCTTGCTGCCGCTTCCGACTCCAGGTCCGGCAAAGCTGTTTATATAGTATTTGCCTTTGGGATGCCTAGCCATTGTAGCGAGCAGCTTTGTTTCGGACGAAGGCTTGATCTTGTTTTTGGGAGAAAGCCCGCAGCCATCAAACAGCACAAAGTCTTCGGGATTTAATTTCCATTTCCTTAAAAATTCCTGAACGCCTTTGATGCCGTTTTCCACATTGCCGACTTGGTATTTGGCGGCGGCGAAAATCCGGAACAGGGCTTCGGCGTGTAAGTTCTGACTGCGCTGATTGATTTCATCTAAAAAACTGAGAAGCGGAGTTCCCTTAATGGAAATCGAATGCAGTTCCAGTCCGCTGCGGGCAAGAGTATCTAGGACTATGACTAGCCCGCGATCTTGAAGGGCTTGCAAAAAGGCTCTTTCAAAGTAAAAGTTAGGATTGCGCACAGGAATGACGATGGCCGCATTTTGCACATTTTTTCCGATGCTTCCCGAAATTGTGATAACGGGATCATCTGGGTCTAACGCATACCGCCATTTGCGACGATTGCCTTTGTCTGTAATCAGGGAATTGTTTACTCGAACGTAACCGACATCGGGTTCCACAACGACCTTTGCCGTATCGCCTTCTTTTTCGCCAGGATAGAGATGGATGAGTGCGCAATTATCGTTGAATATCAAAGGGGTGACTTCGGCGCCATACCAAGAGAGAAAATAATTGGAACGCCAGTGCTTCGGCTTTCTAGGGCCCGAAAAATACGAAGAATCCAATTCGGTCCGGATAATCAGAGTGTCGATGTTTTTGGAACGGATGGAATCCGCAAGGCTGTGCAAAATGAAAAAAGGTTCCGTGTAAAATCGCGCAGAGATATTGGGGTCGCCTTCTCCGCGTAATCGGATGACTCCGCGGAAAGTCTTTCCCGAAATGCTTCCGGCAAGCTGCATCGACGTTTTGGCTTGATAGTGGAGCGGTAAAAAATCAAGTGCCGCTGCGGTAGTGACGGTTTTCAGAGTGCTGGCGGGCGTAAAAAAGGAATCGGCTCGGATGGCGGCGATTTGCTTTCCGCTGCGCAAGGAACGGATGGAAAGTCCGAATTGGGAGCCGGGAACCATAGAGTCGATAATAGTCTGGTAGTCGGCGGGAAAAAGATACGCCTTGGGAATAAACGGTGCGGAATTGGCTGTCGATTTGTCGGCAAAAACAAAGGCGGCAAATAGCAAAAAGAATAAAAGAATGCGGCTCATTATTTTATTAGAACTGAATGTTTGCACCCGAAAGGGCTTGCAAATCCTTCCAGTATTCGGGATAGGTTTTTTGGACGCACTGCGGATTTAAAATGCGAATTTTCTGGTCGGCAGAGATGCCGAATGCGGTAAGGCTCATGCACATCGCCATACGGTGATCGTTGTAGGTTTCAAAGGTCGCTTCTGAAAATGCCTCTGGCGGTGAGATGGTCATTGAATTTTCTGTCGTGGAAACGGATGCGCCGACTTTCCGGAGTTCGTTTGCCATAGCGGTCAGACGATCGGTTTCTTTGACTTTCCAACTGCCAATCCCGCGAATGGTGCTTTGGCCTTTGGCGAAAAGGCAAAGGACGGCTACCGTCATGGCCGCATCGGGAATTGCCGAAAGATCCTTGTCGAGAGTCCGAAGTGGAAATTCTCCGCGACGGCATTCGATAAATCCATTTCCGTAATGTATTTCGGCTCCCATTTTTTTCAGGACTTCGGCAAAGTAAATGTCACCTTGAATGCTGTTTTTGTCGATGCCGAATAGACGGACGGGACCGTTGGAAATCGCTGCCGCGGCAAGGGGATAGCTCGCGCTGGAGGCATCGCCTTCAATGGTATAATCGCCCGGGGACACGTATCCCGAATTGGGGATGAAAAATTTTTGGAAGCCTTCATTTTTTACGTGGGCACCGAATTGCTTCATCATGCGCAGTGTCATTTCGACATAAGGCTTGGAAATGAGTTCGCCATCGACGCAAATGGTCAGCGGCGACTTCATGCAGGGGGCGGCTAAAAGAACCGCCGTCAGATACTGGCTGGAAATGTTGCCCTTGATATGCAGAGTCCCGCCATTCAATCCGTTGGCGTGCAAAATAATCGGCGGAAAACCGTTCTTTTCGGCGTAATCGATGGAGGCTCCGATTTGCGACAAGGCATCGACAAGGTCTCGAATGGGGCGTTCTTTCATCCGTTCTATGCCGGTAAATAAAAATTTTCCTTTGCCGAGCGACGCCGCTGCGGTCAAAAAACGGATGGACGTCCCCGAATTGCCCACGAAAATTTCGGCATGGTTCTGGGGGAAATGCCCGTTTTGCCCGACGACGGTCACTTCCCTAAAATCCGAAGAAAATTCCATTTTTTGCACGCCGAGCTTTTGCAATGCCTCGGCCATATATCGGGTGTCGTCGCTCCACAGAAGGCTGTGCAGGCGGGTTTCGCCTTGGGCCATTGCCGCCAGCAGGAGGGCCCTGTTCGTAATGCTTTTGGAACCGGGCAGCCGGAGTTCCCCTTGGAAAGTTTTCAAACTGGGAATTCCTAAAAAATCCGAATTTAATTGATGTGGAACCATATTTGCAAATTTAGATTATTTTAAAATAGCTAAAAGAGGTGATGAATGAAACAGACAAAGGGTAGTTTGGAAATCCTTCAAAAGTTGTTAGAGTTTGATATGTTTCATCCGCTTCGGTTAGAGCAGCTGGCCGATATGGAAAAAATGGTTTCCCGCATCGAATTGAATGCGGGCGAGATTCTGCTGGAAGAAGGCATGGTCAGCGGTTGCTTCTATCTGGTGGAAAAGGGAAATGTGGAAGTCTATTTTTCTGTTCCCGGCCAAAAAGATTATTTGGAAGCGTGCCGTTTAAAAATCGGTTCTCCGGTCGGTGAAATGGCTTTGCTTGAAGACGATGTCCATTCCGCTCGGGTGGTGGCGAAAAAATCTTCGAGTCTGATTAAAATTGAAAATGAGGCGTTTTTGAATTTTTGCCGCTTGCATCCCGATGTGGGGTTTGAAGTTATGCGCTATCTGGCAAAGCTGCTCAGTAATCGGCTGCGCTATACCGATCAATTTGTGCGGCACGTTGTCTCCAAAGACTAGTTTTAATTCAGAATGAAAAAGGGTAAAGATGGAAAAAGAAATTGACGATTATATTTTCCCGATTCGATTTTCGGATTGCGATTCTCGGAGCCGCTTGCGGGTTTCTGCGTTTTTTGATTTTATGGAAGAAACGGCGATTCTGGATGCCGAAAAAAACGGCTGCGGAATATGGAAGCTTTTGCAGAGCGGTTATACTTCGGTCATTTCACGGATGAAATTGCGGATCAATCATTTTCCGCACTGGGGTGAAAAACTGCACGTTTCTACGTGGTCTAAATCGGTTGTGGGAAACAAGGTCCTTCTGCGGGATTACTCCATTCTTGATGAGCGGGAAAATGTGATAGCCGAAGCGACATCGTCTTGGTTGATTGTCAATATCCAGACGGGACTTTCCGAAGATTTGGAACGCTTGCCTTTTTTGCCGCAGTTTTATCCGGAAAAAAATGCGCTTTCCGAAAATCTGGAACTTTTGGAACCTCGTGAAAATCCTCGGGTGGTTTTGCAGAAAACGGCGTATGATTCGGATATCGATATGAATCGCCACGTGAATAATTGTCGGTATGTGGACTGGGTTTTTGATGCGCTCGCTTTGGACCCGCTGCTGAAACATCGGGAAGTGCGCTCTGTCCAGTTTAATTATCTGGCGGGGATTTTGCCTGGGGAAACGATTGATTTGGTGCGTTTTGAAAATTCAAATCATCATGTCTATATTTTTGGCGTGAATGCGCAGGATGCGCAGAAGGTGTATTTTCAGGCTCGCATAGGAATTAGCGGATGACGGCAAAAATTTTTGGCACGAGATTGTTATTTTTGACGTATCCATTTTTTTGTCGCATCTATGAACTACTGTTTTTTGCACTGCGGCAGGGAGGAACAAAGTGAAAGGAATCGTACTTGCTGGTGGTTCTGGAACGAGGCTTTATCCACTGACGATGGTAACGAGCAAGCAGCTTTTACCCGTTTATGACAAGCCGATGATTTTTTATCCGCTATCCATGTTAATGCTTGCAGGCATTCGCGATGTCCTCATCATTTCTACACCGATGGACTTGCCGAATTTTGAACGTCTTTTGGGCGATGGTTCCTCAATGGGGCTTCGCCTTTCTTACAAGGTGCAGCCGAGTCCCGATGGGCTTGCGCAGGCATTTATTTTGGGCGAGGATTTTATTGGCGACGACTGTTGCGCGATGGTTTTAGGCGACAATATCTTTTATGGCAACGGCTTTGGCCCTCTGTTGAAATCCGCTGCGAAAAACGCCGAAGAAAATGGGCGTGCGAGCGTTTTCGGTTATTATGTGGAAGATCCGGAGCGTTTTGGCGTCGTGGAATTTAACGAAAATGGCAGGGTGATTTCGGTGGAGGAAAAACCGAAAAATCCGAAGAGCAATTATGCGATTACGGGACTCTATTTTTATGACAACCGCGTTGTGCAATTTGCAAAAAAGCAAAAGCCGAGTGCTCGCGGGGAACTCGAAATTACCGATTTGAACCAGATGTATTTGGATAGGGGAGAATTGGATGTAAAATTGCTCGGGCGTGGATTCGCTTGGCTCGATACGGGGACAATGGATAGCCTGATTGATGCGGGCAATTTTGTAAAAATGATCGAAAACCGTCAGGGCATCCAGATTAGTGCTGTCGAGGAAATCGCTTTTATCAACGGTTGGATTTCTCGGGAAAAACTCTTGGAAAATGCGACAAAATATGGCAAGTCGCCGTATGGAATGCATTTGAAAAAAGTCGCTGAAGGAAAAATTCGGTATTGAAAAGATCTGGCTTATAAAGGGAAGAATCTTGTTTGTTGGGAGCATCAAAAAGGTAGATGAAGTTTGTCGGGCAAATAGGCTAGACATAGCATTATATGATGTTGAAATAACAAGCATTTTGCCTTTCAAAGAAAACTTTTAATTTAGCGAAGAAATGGTTTTTGCTTGAACCCGTATTTGGAATACGGGGGTGAGCAATCTATGAAATGGAGGAAACGAAAAAAACTTTCTCCGGTCGAAATGAGGGGTGTTAAAATGCCTATTGCTTTGCGCGAATAAATTTTGCTCCTCTCCGGCATACGTTTTAAAATTATGTATCTTTCCACCTATGAAGAAAACCATTGTCATTACCGGTGGCGCCGGTTTTATTGGAAGCCATGTTGTCCGTCTTTTTGTGAACAAATATCCCGAATATCGCATTATCAATCTGGACAAGCTGACCTATGCGGGGAACCTTGCAAATTTGAAGGATGTCGAGGACAAGCCGAATTACCGGTTTGTGAAAATGGACATCTGCGATTTCGACGCTTTTTACAAATTGATGCAAGAAGAAAAGGTGGACGGGATTATCCATTTGGCGGCGGAAAGCCACGTGGACCGTTCTATTAAGGATCCGTTCACGTTTGCGCGGACCAATGTGCTGGGGACGCTATCCATTTTGCAGGCGGCTAAATTGTATTGGGAATCGCTGCCGGAAAAGTTCGAAGGCAAACGCTTTTACCATATTTCGACGGACGAAGTTTACGGTGCCCTTTCGATGACGCATCCGGAAGGCGTGAATCCTCCTTTCACGACAACGGCTTCGAGTTCGGAACATCATAAGGCTTATGGCGAGGATTTCTTTTACGAGACGACCAAATACAATCCGCACTCTCCTTATTCCGCTTCCAAGGCGGGTTCCGATCATTTTGTGCGGGCTTTCCACGATACCTACGGGCTTCCGACGATAGTCACGAATTGCAGCAACAACTACGGCCCCTACCAGTTTCCGGAAAAATTGATTCCGCTATTTATCAACAATATCCGTCATAAGAAGCCGCTCCCGGTTTACGGCAAAGGCGAGAATGTGCGCGACTGGCTTTTTGTCGAAGACCATGCCCGCGCCATCGATTTGATTTTCCACAAGGGAAAGGTGGCGGAAACGTACAACATCGGTGGCTTCAACGAGTGGAAAAATATCGATATCGTGAAAGTCGTCATTAAAACGGTCGATAGGCTTCTCGGGCGTGCGGACGGCGAGGATTTGAATCTGATTACCTATGTGACGGATCGTTTGGGTCATGATGCCCGCTACGCGATTGACAGTACCAAGCTGCAAAGGGAACTGGGCTGGGAACCGTCGCTCCAGTTTGAAGAGGGAATCGAAAAAACGGTGCAGTGGTATTTGAATCATCAGGAATGGCTCGACAGCATTACGAGCGGCGATTACGAAAAGTATTACGAGAATATGTATTCGGGTCGTTGAAATTTTTTGTATGAAGCAGATTGCGTTTATAGACTTGTTCGCCGGAATAGGAGGTATTCGTCTTCCGTTCGATGAGTTGGGCTATAAATGCGTTTTCAGTTCGGAATGGGATGCCGCAGCGGCGAAAACCTATGAAGAAAATTTTGGTGAAAAACCTTACGGAGACATCACTAAAATTTCTTCCAAGTCGATACCTCGCCATGATTTGCTTTTAGCCGGTTTCCCCTGTCAGGCTTTTTCCATTATGGGAAAAATGGAAGGATTTGCTGATACTCGAGGAACAATGTTTTTTGAAATTCAGCGGATTTTGGAATACCACAGGCCGCAAGCAATTCTTCTGGAAAATGTCAAACAGCTGGTTTCTCACAACGGTGGAAAAACGTTTTCGACAATTTTATCCATATTGGAGCATCTTGGTTATCACGTCAAGTATAAAGTACTGAACGCTCTGGATTTTGGCGTTCCGCAAAAAAGGGAGCGCATTATTATCGTTGGATTTAGAAACCTTAGCAAGGCAAAAAAATTCAGTTTTGATTTTACTCCGATTCCTTATAGTTTGTCGCAAATCCTGGAACGGGATGAGGATGTGGATAAAAGTTTGTTCGCTTCAGAAATCATCCGAAAAAAACGATTGGCTCGTGTGCAGGATAAAGAAATTTTCTATCCATCAATATGGCACGAAAACAAATCCAAGAATATCTCGGTTTTGCCCTACAGTTGCGCTTTGCGTACAGGTGCTTCCTATAATTATCTTCTAGTCAATGGTGTTCGTCGTTTATCCAGTCGCGAACTGTTGAGACTACAGGGTTTTCCCGACAGTTTTAAAATTGTGGTTTCCCATAGCGAAGTCAGGCGACAGACGGGAAATTCGGTTTGTGTGCCTATGATAAGAGTCATTGCCAAAAAAATCAAGGAATTGCTATGAATAATTTGCCCGAACCAAAATTACGAGATGAAAATAAACTGCACAAAAACGAAGTCTTTCGTGAAGGGGAATTCGGCGATGATGTCGTTAAAAAAATTGGAGCACGCATTGTTTATTTGATATACACAGGGCGAAATGATCTTAGTGGGGATGATTGGGCGGATATTTTTGCTGCCAGTGTCGGGGGGCAGTCGTTTAATTCTCCGATAGGAATCGCGGATGTTGCTTTAAATAAATGCGCATGGTCTATGAAAACGGTCAAAAATTCCAGTCCGTTTAGTGCTACTGCGGTAAGGCTTATTTCTGGTCGTTGTTCTCCGGACTATAGTTATGGAATTGAAAATCCCCATGATGATGTTCAAAAAACGGGAAATGCGGTTCTTGCCATTTATAATAGTCGAGTCCAGATTTCCTATGTGGATTACAATCCTGTTCGAACTTGTGTGCTGGTTCGGAACCCTTTGCTTTCAGAATTTGTGTTGTTTGAGCATCGGTTGGAAAGTTATGCGATAGCAGATTACCGATGGACAGAAAACGCCAAAGGAAATTTTGAAGGAATTCGAAAAGCGGATGACCAGCATTGTTTTACATGGCAGCCCCATGGAAGTCAGTTCACTATTGTGGAGCGAGTGCCTGATACAGCGGTTAAATTTCGCTTGCGAATTCCGGAACGATTGCCGCTAGAAGTCGCTTTGCAGAATATGAATTTTGATGATTCCTGGGTAAGCATAATAAAATAATTCTAATTTTTTACCATTAATAGAGAGTGGTTATGTCTAAATTCAATTTTATTTCTACAGATATTGAAGATGTGAAGATTATTGAACCGACCGTTTTCGGCGACGCCCGTGGCTATTTTATGGAAACTTACAGCGAAAAAGAGTTTTCGGAAAACGGCATCGCGGTTCAGTTTGTGCAGGATAATGAATCCCGCTCCCGAAAGGGCGTCCTTCGCGGTTTGCATTTTCAAAAGCGGAATCCGCAGGGGAAACTTGTCCGCGTCATCGAGGGCGAAGTTTTTGACGTGGCTGTCGATTTGCGCAAAAGCAGCGCAACCTTTGGCAAGTGGGTCGGCGTCACGCTGTCGGCGGAAAACAAAAAGCAGTTCTACATTCCGGAAGGATTTGCTCACGGTTTTGTGGTGTTGAGCGAAACGGCGGCTTTTGTGTATAAATGCACTCGGCTGTATGCCCCCGGGGACGAAGGCGGTCTGATGTGGAATGATCCTCAAATTGGAATCGAATGGCCGGTTGGAAAAGATTTTGTTCCGATTTTGAGTGAAAAAGACATGAAGAATCCGTCGCTGGAACAGCTGGACTGGACTTTTTGATTTTCAAAATTTTATTTTTCCGCGTAATGAAGAATATCTTAGTCCTTTGTACCGGTAACGTCTGTCGCAGTCCGACTGCAGCTTTTTTGCTTCGGAGGGAACTCGCTGGCGTTGACTGCTCGATTCGCAGCGCGGGCATCGCGGCTGTTTTGAACTCTTCTGCGGAAGAGTTGGCGCAAAAAGTCGCTCTGGAACATGGACTCGATATATCTTCCCATCGCTCTTGCCAAGTAACGATGAATATGCTCCAGTGGGCGGATCTTGTTCTGGTCATGGAAAAAATGCAGAAGATGAGTCTGCTTTCCCGTTATCCGTGGCTTCAGGGAAAAATTTTCCGTTACGGGGAACCGCAGCAGGTCGATGTTCCGGATCCCCACGGGCATTCCGAACATTCATTTCGCATGTCCTGGAATTTCATCGAAAAAATGACTCCGTATTGGGTGGAAAAAATTGCCCATCCCGAAGGAAATAATTTATGCCGGTAGAAAAGAAACGCGCCAATCAGACTAATCCTTGGGATGATCTTTTTCGCGACATTTTAAACAATAAGCTGACGGTGATTCTGTTTGTCGTCGCTTCGGCGATTGCGGGTGTGCTTGTTGCGCAATATACGCGTCCGGTTTATGAAGCCAACGCGTTGATTCAAGTGAAAACCAGGTCGAATTCCGTTGCGGCAATGCTCGGGGATATCGGTTCGTTTTTGGGAATGGGCGGGGGTTCTGCGGAAACGGAAATCCAGTTGATGCAGAGTCGCCGTATTTTAGAAGAAGTGGTGGATTCGTTGGGGCTTCAGAATAATGCGGAACCTTTGGGAATCGTGGACCGCTTTTTGCACCGGGAAGGCCGTGTGGATATTCGCTATCTGTATTTTCCGGATACGTCGGTGATGCCCAGCGATCGTCGCGGAGAGCCATGGACTTTGGTGGTGGACGATTCTGCGAAATTTTCTTTTTATGACGACTTGGATCAGAAGGTGCTGACTTGCGAATTGGGAAGGCTTTGTGCTGTTCCTTATCAGGGGGATTCCGTTAAAATTCAAGTGTCATTGATGAACGTTCGCCCTGGACAGAAATTTGAAGTGACGCAGACTTTGCTGATTCGGGCGATAAATGCGGTTATTGGGAATTTGACAATTTCCGAGCAGGGCAAAAAAACGGGAATTCTTTCTGTCGCTTATCAAGATTATCACTTGGAGAGGGCGAAATGGGTGGTGGACACTCTGACGGCGATTTATTTGCGGGTGAACGAGGAATTTGCTTCGACGGATATGAAAAATTCATTGCAGCTGTTGGAAGACCAGCTGCCGGAAGCTCGGCGCGTTTTGGACAGTCTTATGGACGCTTTGAGTGCTTACCGGGAGTCGAAGGGTTCCGCGGACATTGAAACGGAAACGAAAATCGCTTTGGAGTCCCGCTTGCGTTTGCAGCAGAAGGTCATAGAATTGGAACAGCTGCGGGAAGAAAAAGCACGTCTTTTTGATCGCTCGCATCCTTTTATTGTGACGACGGATAAGCAGATCTCGGCACTGAAAAAGGAGATTGCACGCAGCGATGATGAAACGAAAAAATTGCCGGAAGCCCAGCGGAAAATTTTAACGATGACCGCTGAAGCGCAGTTTGCCCAGAATATTTATGCCGACTTGCTGAAGCGTATCGAACAGATGCGGCTTTTGGTCGCTGGCGTTTCGGAATCCGCTCAAATCATTGACGCTCCCGATGGAAATCCGAAACCGGTAAAGCCGAAAAAGAAGATGATTGTTGCCGTATTCCTATTTATGGGATTGTGCGGTGCTCTTGCTTTTATTTCCGTGCGAAAAAAGTGGCGAGGGGTTACAGATCCAGTGGCCCTTTCCAAGGAGACGGGAGCTCGGGTATATGCTTGGATTTTGAATGGGGAACAAAAAGCGCAGGACGGGTTGGACATGCTGCGGCTGTCTTTGGATTTGGACGCTGCTGGAACAAGCCGAGTCATCTGTTTTACCGGCTTGTTGCCTGGTGTCGGGTGTTCGTTTGTGGCACGGCACACGGCGGAACTCTTTGCCAAGGAAGGCAAAAAGGTTCTTTTGATCGACGCCGATTTGCAGCAGGGCGGACTCAGCAAATTTTTCAAAACGGAACAGAATTCCGGGCTGGTCGATGTTTTGGCGGGGACCTCTTCGCTTCAGGCGGCTGTTTGCCATACGGCGATTTCGGGACAGGATTTGCTTCCGTCGGGGCGTTTGCTGCTGTGTGCCGAAAGCGTGTTTGATACCGAAAAGTTCAAGAATTTCCTGTTGCTGGCTAGGGATGGCTACGATGTGGTGATAGTCGATTCGCAGTCTTTGCAAAATTCGATGGATGCTTCCGTTCTTGGTCAGAATGCCGACGAGATAGTTTTGGTCTTGGAATACGGTCGTCATAAAATCAACGACGTACAAGAGAGTTTGTCTTTACTTTCCAAGGCGACGCGCCCGCTTAAAGTGATGGCGTTTAACAAGTGTGAAAACCCAATCTATATAAATAAAACTGGGAGTAACAAATGATAAATTTGATTCTTTGCGGCGGCTGCGGAACGCGTCTTTGGCCTGTAAGTCGCACCCTGATGCCGAAACAGTTTGCCAAGTTGTTTGATGGATTCTCCCTTTTTCAGGGAACGGTGGTCTCCAATTCAATCGCATGCGAATCTCAGTATGTTATTAGCAATGCGGAACAGTATTTTTTGGCGAAGGATCAGCTTTCCGAACTTTCGGAGAGCGGGCACCATCCGCGTTTTATGCTGGAACCTGTCGGGCGGAATACGGCACCGGCGATAGCCCTTGCTTGCCTTTCTTTGGATCCGAATGCGATCGTTCTCGTTTCCCCGTCCGATCATGTCATTCGCAAAAAAGAGGAATACTTAAAAGTTCTGGCAAAGGCGAAAAAATTGGCGGAAGCGGGGCATCTTGTCACTTTCGGCATTTCGCCGACGGGTCCCGAAACCGGTTATGGCTACATTGAAGCCGACGGTGAAAATGTCAAACGTTTTGTCGAAAAACCGAATCTGGAAAAAGCGAAGGAATGCCTGGCGAACGGGAATTTTTTCTGGAACAGCGGCATTTTTTGCTTCAAGGTTTCGACATTCCTCGGCGAATTGGAAAAGTACGCTCCCGATATGTTTGTCGCCTGCAAGTCGGCATTCGTCAAAGCGAAAAGGGAAAATGAACTTCTCCGGGTGCAATACGAAGACATGGTGGAAATTCCGGCGAATTCCATCGACTACGCGGTGATGGAAAAATCGAATAAGGTCAAAGTTGTTCCGTCGGATATCGGCTGGTCGGATCTCGGTTCCTTTAATGCGCTTTACGGTGAATTCCCGCATGATGAAGCGGGCAATAACGTGAACCCGAAACACTTGCCTTTGGGCACGACCAATTCTATGGTGATAGGGCAGCAGCGTCTTGTTGCGACCATTGATTTGGATCAAATGCTGGTGGTGGATACGCCGGACGCTCTTCTGGTGGCTCCTCTTTCTTCCAGCCAGAAGGTGAAAGCGGTTGTCGAAAAACTGAAGCAGCGGCGTTCTCCTTTGACGGATGTTCCGCAAACGGTTTCGCGTCCGTGGGGAACGTATTCTGTTTTGGATGACAACGAGCGTTATAAAATCAAACGTATCGTTGTTAAACCGGGCAAGCGCCTTTCTCTGCAAAAACATTTGCACCGCTCGGAACATTGGGTCGTCGTGAGCGGCACGGCAACGTGTACGGTGGGCGATAAGACTTTCTATGTGCGCTCCAACGAATCGACTTACATTCCGATGGGCGAATTGCACCGTTTGCAAAACGAAGGAAAATTGCCGCTGGTCATTGTCGAAGTCCAAGTCGGAGAATATACGGGAGAAGACGATATCATCCGTTTGCAGGACGATTTCAAGCGCTCTTAGTTTTTGAAAATGGGCGGCGTGTAGCTTGTACGCCGCTCATGCTTTTTATGCAAGAGCGATTTTTTCCGAAGCTTCTATTAAAAAGAAAAATGTTCATTTAGGAGAAACGGCATCTTGCCGTTTTTTTGTGAATTTTAACAACCTCATTTCCGGAAAAGGATTTTTGGGGAAAATGAATTTTAGTCGCCTCCTTAAAAACAAAAGGAATGCAACCGCATCCCTTGTTCGCGCTTTGGATTAAGCAGGAGATCAGTTTTCTTCCGGTCCCATGTATTCGACGACGAAAATCAGCGTGGCATTACCGGGAATGGGTCCGCCTCCGCGGTTTCCGTAACCCAACGCTGGCGGAATGACGAGAACGCGCTTTTCTCCGGGGAGCATTCCTTCGACACCGAGATCCCATCCGCGGATGACGCTGCCCTTGCCGAGCGGGAAATTGAAAATCTGTCCGCGCTCGCGGGAACTGTCGAACTTTTTGCCGTCTGAAAGGAATCCGGTATAATGGACTCGGGCGTTTTCGCCGACTTTGGCGCCTTCACCGCTGCCTTCACGGATAATCGCGTATCGCAAACCTTCGGGTCCGTCCTGCAAATTCAACTGGGTCGTGTCCGGGAAAAAGTCCATCGTCTCGGCCAAGAGTTCGTCCTTTTCGACTTGGAGCATTTCCACGCGGAAAATCAGGGTGGAGTTCGGGGGAATCGCACTGTAGGTTTTGGCACCGTATCCCATGGAAGGACTGATTTTCAGCCAGCGAATGGTCCCGGGAGAAACTCCGTCCAATCCGACTTCCCAGCCGTTGATCAGGCGTCCGCCCCCAAGAACGGTCGTCAGCGGTTTCCCGTAGTCTTTGGAACTCGAAAACTTGCGTCCCGAAGAAATCCAGCCGGTGTAATGGGTTTGAATTCGGGTCCCTTGAGCCGCAGCAACTCCTGAACCGACTTTTTCGTCCCAGAATTGTACGCCGTTGCCCAATTTTTGCCATTTCGCTTTTTTGCTGTCGGCGAAATTGTCCGGTTTCAGGGGCGGATCCGCAGAAACCAGCTCCACTTCAAAATACAAGTCGGAACGGGCGGGGATCGGACCGATTTCCCGGTCGCCATAGGCAAGCTGGTATGGAATGGACAGCTTTCGGATTTCGCCGATTTTCATCCCCAAGAGTCCGCGTTCCCATCCGGGAATGACTTGGCCTGTGCCCAGCGCAAATTCCAAGGGTTCTCCGCGGTCGTAGGAATTGTCGAACATGGTCATTGCGGAATCGGCCAGATAGCTTTTGTAATGGACCCGAATAAGTTGTCCGTTTTGAATGGGCTCGCCTTCGCCCTCTTTCACCGTGACGACTTCGTAGGGAATGGCCCAAAGATAAGCGGAAAAAAGAAGCAGGAGGCAAAAAAATCTGTTTATACGCATATGATCACCTGCGCTCCAAAATAGAAAATGCTAGTTTTTTTGGACACAGGCAGGTTGAATAACATGGATTTGACAATCATTTTCATTCTGATAGCCATCGTGCTGCTCTCTTTGGTGCTTGCCGGTTTGGGAGCTTATGTGGTCATTCACAATTCGGATGAAAAGGAAAAGGAATCGGCCTCTCCGGTCATCGATGTCTCTGGCCAGTATGCGGTGATTGTTCGCCCGGCTCGTGAATCGATCGAAAAGGTAAAACCTTCTTTGGAAGATCTGGCGAAATGGCTTTCTACCACGGGCACTAGTCCAGAGGAGCAGGCTCGCTTGATCGAGTCTTGGAAAAAAAGTATCGACGATGTGGTCAAGGTGGTCGATGAGGGCGATAGGAATGGAACGGTGACTTACCGCATTGTGATTGGTCCAAGGAGCCGTCCGTTTTGTAATTTCTTGAGCGACGACAACTATGTGACCCGGGAACAGATTCGGAACCACGCAGAAATTTTGCCTCCGTATGTTCTGGGTTGCGATTGCCGTCTTGTACCCAAGCTCCCTTGGGAAAATCCGGGAAAGGCTGGCTGGAAAGCCCTTGTTCCGGAAAATGGAGCTTACAGCGTTCCCGATTGGAGACACATTGCGTAAAATTCTTCTTTTGTCTTTCCTCTGTTCGGCGGTATCTTTTGCGGCGAACTCGGCGATTATTACTTTGGAAATGCCCGTTGGTACGCGTCAGCTGGGTATGGGCGAAACCGGAGTCGCTATTGCGGACGACGCTTCGGCTTTGTATTACAACCCCGCAGGTCTCGCTTTTGGACCTTTGGCGAACGAGTGGGAAGTTTCTCTGGAGCAGAAATCGGATAAAGTCCCGGCGATAACCAAATTGGCTGCAAAAGGTCGCGCCGGCTTTTTTGAAAAAAGCGAAATTTGGGCGGGAACGAACAGCGGCATTCGCCATTATGACGGCGAGCACTGGTCCGATTATTTTGTGGTCACGCTGGAAGGACAAGAGAAAATTCGCGATGCGGTTCGTGTCTTTGCGGGAACGGAATCGGGTTTGGACGAATACACCCGGAAAGTGAAAAAATTTAACGACGTGCAGAATGACGTGGACGAATCCTACGTGCGCGATGTGAAAATTCCTTGGAATCTGGTGGTCGGCGATACCGTGACGGCTCTTTTATATGACGCGCGAACCGAAAAATTGTGGGTGGGCACGCCGAAAGGACTTTTCCGTTTTGACGGCAAGACCTGGAAAAATTACGAATCCGAATTGGGAACTCCGCGTGTGACCGCTCTCGCGAGCCAGGGGGCGACGCTTTGGATTGGAACGGACAACGGGCTTTTTTCTTATAGAAATGGCGTTGTGGAACAAAAGGGAAAAGTGCTTCCCAGTCAAAAAATCAACGCGATTGCCTGGTCCGAATTCAAAGGGGAACTTTATGTGGCTGCGGATGGAGCGGGCATCGCTCGCCTTGTTCCCAAAAAAGGTTCCAATACCAAAGACCGCTGGAGCCTGTTCAACGAAGAAGATGGCTTGATGGATTTGCATTCGACGGCTCTCGTGGTGGATTCTTCGGGGCACGTCTGGTCGGCGCACAACGGTGGACTTTCGCATTTTAATTTGCGCAAGTGGGAGCAGGTCCGTTTTGAAAGCAACGTGGTCAATGATCTGGCTGTTGCCAAAGACGGCGCGGTTTGGATTGCGACGAATAAGGGCGTGTGGCGTCATTTACCGGATTACGCGACCTCTTCTGGAAAAAAAGCCGAATTGGAACGCAAACCGGAGGAACGGGGAAATCAGCAGTCCGAAGACGAGTGGGAGCATTTTCATTCGGGCAACGGGCTTTCTTCGAATCATGTCTGGGCGGTTCTTCCGCAGGCGAATGACGTCTGGTTCAGCACGAGCACGGGCATAGAACGTTACAAAGACGCGGATTATCAGCTCACCTTTTTCTACGAAAAATTGTTGCCGGTTTTGAATATCCCGGATTTGTATCATCTGTTTGCGGGTTTGACCATTCCCCTTGCCGAATGGGGAACTCTGGGCGTCTCCGTGAATTTTGTGTCGTTTGGCGAAACGGTCGTTTCGACGGATGACGAAAGCTCCACGAATTCCAATAGCTCGGAAGTTGTCGGGGCCATCAGCTACGGAACGAAGCTTTCGCAAAAATCTTCTATCGGCTTGTCGATTAAATTTTTCTATTCGGACTTGAGTTCCGGGGCATCGTCTAGCGGCGATGAAGCGACGACTTTCAGCTACGCCTTTGACGTGGGCTTTTTGCGCCGGGACTTTTTGATTCGGGATTTGAGCGCGGCGATTGTGCTTGCCAATATCGGCCCGAGCGTTTATTACACCGACAAGTCGGATCAGGACCCGATTCCTTTGACTTGGCGTCTGGGGCTTTCCTACGAAATTTTGAATACTCTCGACCATCGTTTGCTGATAGCCGCCGATTATAACCGCACTGTCGTTTATGACGATGATAAAGGCGACCCGGAACCGTTCTATACGGCGATGTGGAAAAGCCTGATTCATCCGGAACTCGGCGGGCATGGCGCGACGCGTTTCAAAAATTCCTTGCTTCAGGGCATTTTCAATGTCGGCGCGGAATACACCTATTCCAATACGGTCGCTGTGCGAATCGGTTATCTTTACGACAAGACCGGCAAGCGCAACGAAGTGGATTTGGGCTTGGGCGTGATGCTCTCGGACGTGCTGGAATTTGATATTGCGACCATCAAGGATGTGGGCGACAACGACGGCGTTCGCGATGGGCAAATGCGCTTTGGAATGATTTTCAAATTCTAATGCAACCTCCTATCAACTATCAGAAACTGCTCGACAATTTGCTGTGCCGCTTGGAGAAAAGCGGGGAAGTGCCGACCCTGCTGCTGCATTGTTGCTGCGCTCCGTGTTCAAGCTACGTTCTGGAATATCTTTCGAATTATTTTCGGATTACGACGTTTTATTACAACCCGAATATTTACCCTGCCGAAGAGTATGCGCATCGCGTGTCGGAACTCAAGCGTTTCGTTTCGGAATTTCGGACGAAATTCCCTGTCCGGTTTTTGGAAGGAAATTACGATCCTGAACGTTATTATGCGGCGGTCAAGGGTTTGGAAAAGGAGCGCGAAGGCGGGGCGCGTTGCGTCAAGTGCTTTGAACTGCGCTTGGGCGAAGCGGCGCAACTGGCTAAAGAATTGGGCATGGATTATTTCACGACGACGCTTTCGATAAGCCCGATGAAGGATGCGACCCTGCTGAATGAAATCGGCGAAGCGATGGCGCAAAAATTTGGAGTGAAACATCTTCCGTCCAATTTTAAACGGGGGGGTGGCTACAAGCGTTCCATTGAACTCTCCCGCGAATATAATCTGTATCGCCAGAATTTTTGCGGTTGCGTGTATTCCAAACTCGAAAGGGAAAAGGCGGAAGCAGAGAAAAATTTGTGATGAATTAGAAAATTCTCTGGCCTGGAATTTTTGATCAGTTCTTTCCCTCGTTTTCTTTGGAGCTGCCTTTTGTTGGCAACATATTCTATTTCATTAAAATTGATTTTGTACAAATGACGAATGCTTGTGAAATTTATTCTTCGTTTTTTTCGCTAGATTCTTTGTTAGAAAAATTTGACAGACACTTCTAAAAATATTTTGATAAAGAAAAAGAGTAAGATTGAGCAATGCCGGGAACGAGAAAAATCTCCGCGTTGTCGCCACCCCGAAATGCGAAATGAGGGAGCAATCTTCGGACAACAAACCTGACGCCCTGTTTAAAGATTGCTTCACTACGTTCGCAAAAACGTGGAGCGCAATGCGTCGCAATCCATTTTTGAAGATGAACTTTTAGAGGATGCCTAAGATGAATTATTCCGCATTGAGGTGACCGTTTTTATTCTCCATACAAACTTTTTGATTTGAACGGGAAATTGCTTCGTTCTGGAGTTCTCCGCGGTAGAACTCTCTCCACGCCGCCTTCGCCTGCAGTTCTCGAAATTGGCGGGAAAAGGAAATTCTGAAATAAAAACAGAAAATATTTTTTTTTTGACTATATTTGTTCTGTATAGATGCGGGAGAATATAAATGTTCTATCGTTTTCTCATCTTGTTGCTGTTTTTTATCTGTTCTGCATCGGCCGTCACGGTGGAAAGCCGTGACGAACAGCTTTCGAACGTCTCTCAAACATCCCTCCGTATTCGTCTTTTTAACGATTCTGGCGATTCGCTCAAAAACGTGGAATTGCGCTATTTTCTCTCGAAGAAGAAATTGCCGGTTCATGTAGAAAAGTATTATCCGGCAAATTTGCTTGCAGAAATGGTGTCCCCGGATTCTGGCTCGCCATTTTTGAAAATATCAATCCCCACAATTGCTCCCGGCGTTTTCCCAGACAGTGGGGGCATTTCGCTGGGGTTGCATTTTGCCGATTGGAGCGACTTCGAAAAGGAGAAAGATTTCAGTTATCCTTCGTCGGAAAATTTCATTGCCACGGGGAAAATTGCGGTTTACATGAATGGGGAATTTGTACAAGGCGTTCTTCCGGGAAGCCTTTCGGAGGCGAATCCGTTTTCGCTACAGTCGGGTTCTGGATTTTCTCTTTCTCCCGGAGAAAAGGTGCATTTCGCTTGGCGAGAAGTCGATGGGGCGAACAGCTACCGTTTGAACATTTTATCTGCGGCGGATTCCGCGGTTGTTTTGCGACAGGAAACGGAAGCGACCAAGGTTGACGTGGCTTTGGATTCCGGGGAGTATTTGTGGAATGTGGAGGCTTCCGAATATGGTCTGGGGAGTGCCGCATGGAATTGGGACGTGAAGCCCTTGGACGACTTGTTTTGGCAACGGATTTCGGTTTTTACCGATACTGCCTGGATTCTTGAAAATAAGCTGGATGTGACACCGCTTGCCGCTCGCAAGGACACTCGGCTTTTGGATGTCAAATGGGGCGAAATGGCAGTGGCGCGGGAATGGGACAAGCCGCATTTGGGACACGGGCATTACGACGAGGAGGAAAGTTACCGCTGTTGGGCTGTCGGGGCGCAGGTTTTGAATCATTATTACGGTGGAAATATCACTCAGGACGAGATAAAGTTGAAGTTTAAAGGTTATCCGGGTCTAGCCGTTTTTTCGGATTCTGTTAAGGCAAAAATTCTTGGGGCGTTTTTGCATTATTATCAAGGAGGACTTGATACTATATATTTTTCTTCTTTGTTGCTTTGGGTATTGAATGATTATGCTTCTCTAATTCGCAAAGATTCTCTTCCATCGGAAAATGATGTAAAAACTTGGATTGATGCTGGCGTTCCTCTTTATGTTTGGACTGAACGCCATGTGATGATTCTGGATGCGTATCGGGTTTCGCTTTCGGGGCGCATGGATGTGCGCCTGTTGAATACGGACAACGACGGGACGGTGGAATGGCGGGTTTTGAAATCCTCCGCGCTGGAAGGCTTTATTGCGGCGACCGTGAACGGTCCCGTCCGGATGACCGACGCACGAATCCACACAGATGGCGACGATGACGGTATGATGGATTACGATGAAATCGAACGCTTTGGAACGAATCCGGGAAATTCGGATTCCGACGGCGATGGCATTGACGACAAAACGGAAGTGCTTTCTTATACGATACGAGATACTCTTTCTAATGATACAATGGGTCTAAGACGCGGTTTAAATCAATTGACTTTTGCGGATATAGATGAAGACGGACTTCGTGCAGAATTGGACTTTGATTCGGACGGTGGCGGTAAAGCTGACGGGGAGGAAGATAAAAATAAAAATGGATTGAAAGACGGTGACGAATCCGATGTATATGATGCCGGCGATGATTTGAAATTGGTAGAAATTGATTTGGATGTTCCTGATTCGATAACTCTTTATGCGTTAGGACGTTTGTCTGTGAACGATGGAGTGAAATGTCGTCAGAACTCAAAAAATTGTGACATTGCTTCGGAATCAAAAGATTCGGCTTATGCGGTAAATATAGGACGCAGTGCTTATGTTCGTCGGATTGATGCAAAAGGAGGCGTTTTGTTGAGAGATTATGCAACGGTTACTGGAAATATCCGAATTCATTCTTTGCCATTGCGCAATCTTTCTCTAACATTGCAAAATAATGCGAATTTTAGTAGGACCTCTTTTTCTCAACTAGAAGCTCTTTGGCCCTATCGTGTTGCCGAACTGCCTGAAATGCAAAATGTGGGGCTGGCGACAAAAGAAATTTTCTATAACGAAAGTTATACTTTAAAAGACGGAGATAGGTTTAAAACGTTGAAGGTGCATCCCGGCGGAACGCTTTTGATTGAATCCGGCGAAATGTACGTCGGCAATATTCAATTGGAATCTGGCAGTAAGGTGCTTTTTGTGAATCCGGGAAAGCGAACCATTTTGCATCTGGACGGCAGCGTGATTTGGCGTTCTAGAGCTTTAAACGATGATTTGGAAAAAGTCGGTAAGGGTTTCAAAGTCATTCAGTATGGCACAGAAACAATGATCGTCGAAGGAATGTGGGCGGGGACGATTTTTGCGCCGAATGCAGATTTGATTTTAGGTCAATCCAATAAAAAACTTTACGGACGTTTTTTAGGCAAGAACGTAACCGTTCACCAATACGCGCAAGTTTATAGTGTTCGTTTTAATCCAGAAACAAACTCTGTTATCGCCAGGAGGAAATGATGAAAAGACTTGGGATGATTTTTTTAGTGCTTTACATGTTTGATTTC
The DNA here is from genome assembly GCF_900167415.1 of Fibrobacter intestinalis. Lineage (GTDB taxonomy): Bacteria > Fibrobacterota > Fibrobacteria > Fibrobacterales > Fibrobacteraceae > Hallerella > Hallerella intestinalis. Next base: position 23,314 of record NZ_FUWU01000037.1, read on the forward strand.
ACTCATGGATTCTCTCCTTTTTTCGGAGATTTTTGGTTGGACTTTATACAGATTGATACATTAAAAGTTCAGGAAAATATTTGTGAAGTTTATGCGGATGCTTTTGTTGATAGTACTAAAAAAGAAGATTTCCTTGGACGTGAAAATTGTTTTTATGGGGGAGGCACTTTGGGTATTTTATCTCAGTTAGATACTACTGTTGCATTCTATATTAACGATATTAAGCTCGGACCTTATTTTTATATAACAAGAAATCAACAAGCCTGTGAGGGCGAATCTTTGGCGTGGTTAGAAACAGTAGGAACTCCGGGGACTCATCAATTTAGTGAAGTTTTGATTTTTGAACTTTTGCGTTTTCAAGAACTGGGCGTAATCACAAATGAACGAGATAGTTTTGAAATTCAATTAAAAGATACTTTGGCCTCAATGATTGCAAGAAAAGATTACTGCCCAGATTTGGAATCCACAGATGGCATGATCGGACCGAACTGCTGCTCTCTCGTGGAAAGCCCTTCGGCAATTCCTATGCGTTTTTTTGTGCAAAATACTTTTCGGGTGTCAAAAATTTCTCAAGGCAAATTCCATATCGACGGCGTAGCTCTCGGCTCTCCGTACAAACTTTTTGACCTGAATGGGAAACTGCTCCGTTCTGGAGTTCTCCGCGGTAGAACTATCGCCACGCCACTCTCGCCTGCAGTTCTCGAAATTGGCGGGAAAAAGTTCTTATTGCGCTAAAGGGGTTTTGCTCCCGAAAAATGTTATTCGTCAAAAGTCCCTTCAAAGACAAATTCCGCAGGTCCGGTCATCATCACGTGCGAATTGTCTTCGCGCCACTCGATGTGGAGGGTTCCGCCCAAAAGTTCCAGATCGATTTCCCTTTCTGTTTTGCCGTTGAGAACGCAAGCGACGAGAGTTGCGCACGAACCCGTGCCACAGGCGAGGGTTTCTCCAGTTCCGCGTTCCCAGACCCGCATTTTGGCGTGAGTCGGGGAAAGCACTTCTACAAATTCGATATTCGCTTTTCTCGGAAACGCTTTGTCCATTTCGTAGGCGGGACCTTTGGTGAGGACGGGAGCTGTTTGGACGCTATCGACAAAAGTTACCGCGTGCGGGTTACCCATCGATACGCAAGTGAATTCCCGCCCGTCAATTCGGATGCGGTTTGTCGGTGCGGCAACAGGAATTTGTTCGGGTTCCAAAATGGGAGCACCCATGTCAATCGTTGCGGATTGAAAATTTTTGCCGTCATGGTGAATGACGATGTGCTTAATCCCCGCTCCGGTTTCCAAATCGAATTCGTCTTTTTCTTTTTGGAAAAAACGTTCCCATGCAAAACGCGCCACGCAGCGGCTCGCATTCCCGCACATTTCCGATTCGCTGCCGTCTGGATTGAACATTCTCATGCGGATGTCCGCTTTGTCGGATGAGCAAATGAGGACAAGCCCATCGGAGCCGACTCCGAAATGCCTATCGGAAATTTTTGGGGAAAGTTCTGCGGGATTTTTGACGACTTCGTTTCGGTTGTCGATGTAGATGTAGTCGTTTCCCGCACCTTGCATTTTGGTAAAAGCAATCATTGGAAATCCTCGGTAAAAGATTGGTCGATAATCGCGCTGGCAAGAACGGCGTCATTCCGATAAAGGGCGACGATTTGTCCGGGCGTTACGGCCATTTGCGGCTCGTCAAAGGTGACGTATAAATTGTCGTCTTGAATGTGGAATTTGGCCGGAACCAGATTTTTTCCGTGTCGGATTTTGGCAAGGGCAATGCCTTCGTTTTCCGTATCGCCTAAAAGAAGTCGGTTGATGCTGTGCGCCTTCAAGGATTTGGCGAAAAGCTCGTTTTTGGTGCCGAGCACGACTTGATTTTTATGCGGATCCAAGCGAATGACGAAGAGCGGTTCTTTCAATCCGCCGATGCCAAGCCCCTTTCTCTGTCCGATGGTATAGTAAACGATGCCGTTGTGCTTGCCCAGGACGTTGCCGTTTATATCGACGAAATCCCCAGGCCGAATGTCTTTTTTGTCGAAGAGGACGGAATAATCGTCGCTTTCGATAAAGTCTTGGCTTTCGGGCTTTTGGGCGAGATCTTCAAAGCCGGATTCTGACGCCAGTTTTTTCACTTCCTGTTTGGTGAGTTCGCCAAGGGGAAAAGTGACGCGAGAAAGCTGAGCGGGAGAAAGCCGGGACAGAAAATAGGTCTGGTCTTTGGTCGGATCTAAAGCCCGTCGCAAAAGTCTGCCGCTTTCGGAAATTCGCGCGTAATGCCCGGTCGCAAACATATCGAAGTCGAACAGTTCGTTGGCTGCGTCAATCAAAAATCCGAATTTCATTTTTCGGTTGCATTCTACACAGGGATTCGGCGTGCGGCCCGCTTTGTATTCAGCGCGGAAATAGTCCAGGACGTTTTTTTTGTATTGCTCGGCGAGAGGGATTACTTCGTATGGAATTCCCAGGCGCTTTGCAATTTCTTCGGTTTCCTGTAATTCGTGAGTTTCTCCGGGACCAAAACATCCGCCTTGCCCGCGGTCGGGAATGGGGATGGAGCCGTCCCAAAGGCTCATGGTGACGCCGATAACTTCGTGTCCTTGTTTTTTGAGAAGATAGGCGGCCATCGTGGAATCGACACCGCCGGAAAGTCCGACTGCGATTTTCATGCTGAAAAATATAGAAATCAGATGGCTTCCTTATGCGGGAAATCGCGCTTTATCGTTTCGAGGGAAATGGGAACAGCGGATATAAACGTTCGTTTGGATGCAGAGCGGTTTCTTTTGGACTTTATTTTCTACTTTTTCCCTATGGACATTGAGAACTGGCGAAAAAAAATTGATGAATTGGAAAATACGCTTATCGGGCTTTTGAATAGGCGCGCGGAATACGCGGTGGAAATCGGGAAAATCAAAAAGTGTCAAGGGCTTCCCGTATTGGATGCTTCGCGGGAACAGGAAATTCTTTCCCGGGTAGCGCAGAAAGCGGAAGTGCAGAAGGGCCCGCTTTCGCCGGAATCCATGCGGCGTATTTTTCAGGTAATTATGGCGGAAACCCGTCAGGTGGAAAAATAGATGTTTTCTTTTCAACGGATTACATTTGTCGGTTTTGGCCTTTTGGCGAGTTCCCTTGCCGCCGCGATAAAGCAGGCAAAGTCCAAGGTCATTATTCGTGCGGTCAGTTCGCCCAAAACGCTTGAGCGTGCAAAGGAATTGCAAATCGCCGACGAGACTTTTGGCTACGAGGAAATGGAAAGCTGGGTGGAAGGCTCCGATGTGATTCTGCTTTGCACGCCCATTTCGGTCATCCTTTCGTTCTTGAAAAAGCTTTCGCAGATGAAGCCTTCGCGTCCGATTCTCGTTTCGGATATCGGCAGCACCAAGGCCGAAATTTGCCGGGCCGGGGAATCTCTTCCCGCGCCTTTTCGTTTTGTGGGCAGCCATCCGATGGCCGGTTCAGAAAAACATTCGCTGGAATTTAACGACCCGTCGCTTTTTGAAAATGCCTACTGGTTTATTTGCCCGCCTTCGGGAATGGACGCGTCGGAGTATCGTTATCTTTCGGAAATCATCGCCTTTGTGGGATCCACTCCAGTGGTGTTTCCGCCGGAACATCACGATCAGACGGTCGCTTGGGTCAGTCACATGCCCCAGATGGCCAGCACAAGTCTGGCGGCGAATATCCCTGCTCGGCTTTTGGACAATGGTTATCAGCATTTTGCGGGGCGCGCTTTTCGGGACATGACCCGTATTGCGGCGTCCAGTTGGGCGATGTGGAAAGATATCGCCGAAACCAACAAGCCGGAAATTCTGCATGCGTTGGACGAGTATATCGCGGGATTGAAAGCGACCCGGGATGCGATTTCGAATATCCCCGCCGAAGAAGAAACTTTGCATCGAATCTTTTTGCAAGGCAACGAGGGGCGGGCTTCGCTTTTTGCGCCCGGAAAAAATTCCAGCAACAGCTTTTTCCAGTTGACGGTGCAGCTCAAAGACGAACCGGGATCGATTCTTTCCGTGCTGAAGCCATTGGCGGAAGCCAAGCTGAACATTCGGGATGTGGAATTGATGAAAGTCCGGGAAAATATCGCGGGCACGTTGCTCCTCGCTTTTAAGAAAGAAGAGCAGGCGAATGCCGCCCGGGTTATTTTGCAGTCTTTGGGTTTTGTGGTTACGGAACGTTAGCGTATGGAAGAGATTGTTGTAAATCCGGATCGGGAACTTTCGGAATACGCTTTGGTGCTCGGACTTCTGGTTTCGGGCCGCACCACTTTGGACGATTTTGTGTTCACCGAACGCAGCCGGGCTTTTGCGGAAATCCTTCAGGAATTCGGACTGGTCATCGAAGAAAAAGGGAATAGTACGATTTTGACGGGAACCGGATTTGCTTATAAAGTCCCCGTACTTTTGCGCTTGCCGGAAAGCGAAAACGCTATGGTTCTCCTTTTGGCGTTGGCATCCAAAGATTGCGAAACGCTGTTTACGGCGACGGGATCGGAAGCGACGCTTGCTTATGCGAAACGATTTTTGCAAAGCGTTTTTGGCGCTGTTTTAGAAAGCGAATCGGAAGAGAATTTTGTTTTTTGTTTTGTCCAGGATTTGCCGCTTCTTAAAGAAACCCGCGAAGGTTGCATTCCGTATTTATCCAAAAATGCCGTCCTTTTAAATGCGCTGGTCTGCGGGAAAAATTTGGAATTTGAAGAACGCAGTCAGGTGCGCTCCGGCTTTGTGGATATGCTTGGGTATTTCGGGGCGAACATTCAAGTGCAAACGACGGGCGGGCAAGAGATGACCGAAATGGAACGCCGGATTGCCAAGGCCCGCGGCATAAAAACGGAACGACGGATTAAAACTTCCATCCAGGAAACGAAGATCTTGACTAGCCGGGATTATTTTGTTCCGGGCGATCCGACGGAAGCTTGCGCATTTGTCTCGCTGGCGGTTCTTTCTCCGGTTTTCAAAGGGAAAAAAGTCACTGTCAAAAATGTTTTGATTTCTTTGGATCGGGCTGGTGTTTTTTCGGCTTTAAAACGGATGGGTGCAAAAATCGATATGGGCTCTCGGCACGAGCGTTATGGTTCAGCCTATGCCGATATTGTTGCCGTATATGAAAAAAGGCTTTCTTCACGGCGTCTAGGCGAAGACATCCTCTGCACTTGTCTGGAAGAGTATCCGTTCATCGCGCTCTCAGCGAGCACTGCCGATGGAGAAAGCATCTTGCGGATTCCCGACAGCCTTTCTAAGGAACTCCGCCCGCTGTGCGAAAATCTTTCCCGGAATTTAAAACAGACGGGAGCTTCTATCGGTGTTTATGAAGAGGGTCTGGTTATTCGCGGTCGTGAAGAACTGGATGCGGGACGTTTTGATGCCGAAGGCAATCCGGTTTTGGGACTGATGTTCCACGTTTTAAAACTGTTTTCACAGGGCGAAACGCATATTGAAAACGCCGAAAGCCTTGAGTCCGTGTTTCCCGGAATCGTAAACAAATTAACCCAACTCGCTCAATCATGAAGTTCTCTAAAATTGGAATTGTCGGATATAAAGAACAATCTCCGGAGCTGCTCAAGGCGATGGAAAAAATTTCCGCCTTTGCGGTGCTGCATCCAGCGATTTCTTTTTATGCGGTTGAATCTTTAAAAGGAATGGCGCTTTCAAAAATCCGGATGGTTTCGGAACGTTTTCTGCGGCAATGCGATTTGTTGATTGCCATTGGCGGCGATGGGACTTTTTTGAGTACGGCGCGTATTGCGCTTGGCGTTCGCATTCCCATTTTAGGGGTGAATGCGGGGCGGATTGGATTTTTGACGGAAACGCCTGTGGAAAACTTGTCCGAGGTTTTAGAATCCGTTTTGGCTGGCGATTTTACAACTCGCAACCGCATTATGATCGATTCTAAAATTTATCAGGGGAAAAAAATGGTCGCCTCGGAAACCGTATTGAATGAAGTCCATATCCGGGCGCACGCTCCAGAGCGCATGGTGAACATCAAGGTGGAATACAAAAATCGTCCGCTGACGGAATATTGGGCGGATTCATTATTGGTATCAACGCCGACGGGAAGCACGGCATACAATCTTTCGGCTGGCGGTCCCATTATCTATCCTTCGACGGATGCTTTTGTGCTGACTCCGGTGGCTCCGAGCAGCCTTTCTGTGCGTCCGTTGATTATTCCAACGGATGCGACTTGTCGCGTGACTTCTGTATTGAACGCCCCTTTAGATCTTGTTTTTGATGGACGCATTACTCGGGTTTTGGAACCGGGAAATTCGCTGGTTTTGACCAAGAGCAAAGACGTGACGACTTTTATCCGCATGAAGAATACGGGCTTTGTCAATGCGCTTCAAGGCAAATTGGGCTGGACGGGAAAACCGAAATTGGCCCAGAAATAATCGGCTCGGTTAAAATATTTTTGAGAAGAGTGTCACGGGGAATATGATTTTTCTCACATAGAGAACAAGGTGGGAACAAAAAGAACCATTTGTAAATGCCATTTTACGGTGCTTGCTGTGGGGAAAGATATTTTAAAGGGGATTTTTCTTTGTGAGGTCTTATGAAATTTTGCGCTCTTTTGGCAGGAATTGCTGTCGCGGCAACTTTTAGCTTTGGACGAGTCGGTCCTGTGAGCCAATATGGGCAACTTCAGGCGGGTAAAAATACGAATGGCGCGGGAAGAATTTACGGTTCCTGTCCCGCTTATTCCACTTCGGGAAACGAAGTTCAAGTTCAGGGCATGAGCCTTTTTTGGAGCATAGCTGCCGATGTGGGCACTCCGTTTTGGACGGCGGATATTGTATCTGGGCTTGTCGAAAAACAGAACATCCAGTTGATTCGCGCGCCGATGGGTGTCGATGAAGACTGGGGCTCCGGAAATTACTTTACAAATTCATCTTATTATCAGGGGCTAATGAATACGGTGGTGCAGGCGGCCATCAGTAACGATATTTATGTGATTATCGACTACCATTCTCACAAGGCGAATGAAAATGTGGAAAATGCCAAGACGTTTTTCAAATACATGGCGGAAAAATGGGGAAAATACGACAATGTGATTTTTGAAGTTTTTAATGAACCCACAGAACAAAGCTGGGGAACGATCAAGAGTTATGCCGACCAGGTGATTTCCGTTATCCGCCAGTATTCCGACAACTTGATTATCGTGGGAAGCCGTAATTGGGACCAGTATCCCAATGAAGCGATTTCTAATCCGATTTCGGATAAAAACGTCGCCTATACGTTCCACTATTATGCGGGAAGTCATTATACAAATAAGGAAGGTGCGAATGCGGTTACGGCGATGAACGCAGGCCTTTCCGTTTTTGTCTCGGAGTGGGGAACGGTTGACGCTTCGGGCAATGGCGGTTTTAATAGCGGCAATAGCGCCACTTGGCTGAACTGGATGAACAATAATAAACTCTCTGGCGCAAACTGGTCCGTTTCCAATAAAGATGAAAGTGCTTCGTATTTTAATGGTTCGGCGTGGAATTATTCGGAAAGTGGAAATTGGGTGAATACGAATGTTTTCAGCAAATTGCCGACTTCCTACAAAGCGTGTTCGGGCGTTTCGGTGAGCTCTAGTTCAACGGCTTCCAGCTCTTCGTCGATCCCGGCGGGCTATACGGATTATATTGACGATTTTGAAGATGGGGACTCTTTGGCGTTTACCGGAGGTGTCTGGTATGCTTATACAGATAAGGGCGATGCAGGGCAGTCTTCGATTTCGAACACCCCGAACACGGATAAAAACGGCGTTGCGGGTTATGATGTTGTTTTTTCTGCTGACAACGGCACTCAAAATATGGCGGGGCTAAAAAAAATCGTTCTTTCGCAAGGCGGGAATAAATACGAACCTTATGTCGCGTTGGGAGTCAAGCTGAATCCGGATGAATCGGCTTATGATTTGTCGAGCTGCAATACGATTTCCTACAAATACAAAGGTGCTGCGCACAACTTTAAAGCGGAAGATATGAATGTTTCCGATTATGGCTTCCATCAGGTAGCTAAATTGGCAACGAATTCCTGGACTTCGGTCAATTTGTCTTGGTCGCAGTTGAACCAGCCTTCGTGGGCCGATGCAGTAACCCTTTCCCAAAAGCGCATCAATAAGTTCACTTGGGAAATCAAGGGCGATTTGAAAGGAACGCAGCCGACCTACAATTACTTGTACATCGATGATGTGCGCTGCAATGGAATGGCCATTAAGCCGGTCGTTCCGGCTTCCAGCAGTTCGGGAAAATCCAGTTCTTCTGCGGCATCTTCATCGAGTGTCAAGCCTTCTAGCTCTTCAGCGATTTCCTCGTCGAGCGTCAAACCATCCAGTTCTTCAGCGATTTCCTCGTCGAGCGTCAAACCATCCAGCTCTTCGGCGATTTCCTCGTCGAGTGTGCAATCCTCTAGCTCCAGCATTTCAACCTCTTATATTGTAGCAGGAAATCTGTCGCAGACTGTCGCCAAGGGAAGTTCAATAGAAACCGTTACGATTTCGAATGTGACTTCTTTTATCCGGCTTTCTTGGAATTTGGGCAGCTTCGGCAGCCTGAATGTGGAGCCTTCAGGAACAACGGTGACAATTTCCGGAAAAGTTGAAACTTGGGCTTCCGTCGGCAAAGTCACTGAAACTTTGGTGATTAATGGAGACACGGTGTATTTCAACATGAGCATTGTGGAAGAAGGAACGGAAATTTCGAGTTCCTCGGCGGAAAACGGCTCCAGCAGCTCGGACGGTTCAACGGAGATTGTCATGCTTCCTTCCATGTCCTCTCTTTCTGTTGCGCTTGTCGGGCGCTCTTTGGAAATAGCGAGTGCGAATCCCGTAAACGTGGAAATCTTCGATATGCAGGGACGTCTTTTGAAGAGAATCCCGCAGGTGAATGGCTTGGTTTCGTTGGCATCCTTGCGGCAGGGTTCCTATATCGTTCGGGTACGTTCGCTTTCGTCGAATTGGACAAGACGAATTTCGATTCGTTGATTTTCTCCACAAAGAGAGAAAGGTCTCCGCTTCGGCGGAGGCTTTTTTGTATAAATCGAAAAGCTGGCGGCAAGTGATGCGAAACCCGAAAATTGTACACAACAATCGAGATTTTTATGGGAAATTATATACAATCTTCCTCCAAATTCCTTCAAATAATTTTTTTTCAAAGCGTGGATTTCTTTTTCACAAGGGGAATTTCTTCTCGCAGACTGCGAGGTGCTCGCCTACGCCCATGAGCCTTGGAAGCTCTGCTTCCTTTAGGCGAATTGTGCAAAGCCGAAGCAATCTGTGCTGGCACCTCGTCATTGCGAGGAGCGTAGCGACGTGGCAATCTTGTCAGCGGGAAAGGATTGCTTCACCCCTCCGGGTTTCGCAATGACGGTCGCTTTCAAATATGACTGATTTTCTCCTTGGTGGGTACGCAATGACGAATACTACTAGTCTCCTCGAAGATAATGCCTGCAAGCAAGCTTGCTGCGCAACATTCGCCTTGCACGCTTTTGCAAAGGCTCCCTTCC
>NZ_FUWU01000077.1 GCF_900167415.1 Fibrobacter intestinalis
TCATATTTTAGAAATCCTTGCAATATTTTCACAGGGTAGAAATCAATTTTCCCCAATAGTTATGCGGGCTGGGCGGGATTTAAGGGACGACTATGTATCTTTGGTCGAGAATATTTTGCGGAGCTGTGGCAATTCCCGCCGTATCAACAATAGCAGGCAGATTCTCCCGGAGCGAACGGACGATTCGCGTCAATGTAATCCCGCATGGTTCCCGAAAAAAAACAACCAACTCCATAAGAAAAACGGTGAAAAGAGATGCTTTGGGAAGCGCAACCAAAAATTCCATTTCCTACATGTCTAAACAAACTCCGCAAAAAAATAAAAGTTGTCGTTGATGATGAAAATCTGAATCATTTATATAAAACGGGGTTTAGTGGACGATATGAAATTTCGTCAAATGGTCGAGAAAAAAAATTTTGGCTGAATGGAAAACTATTACAAGAAGATGCTTATTTTATTGAATTTAAAAAGAATTTAGCAAAACAAAGTGAAGAAGTTTCCCCATATAGACCGCCTCGGGTTGAATATTTGACAGCGGAAGAAATTGAAAATTTGATAAATGGTGCGGGAATTGTTATCAAGCGTGCCCGTAATGCAAAAGCGGATAATGTAATTTTGGGATATAACTTTTTAAAAGTGAACTGATTTTGGAGGTTTCTATGAACATTTTCAAACTGCTCGCCATTTTTGCAATGATTTCTATCACGGCCTGCACTTCGGAGACTTCGCCCTCGGGCGCGGAAAAGCCGAACGAAAATTCCTCAACGGAACTTTCATCAAGTTCCGCATCTTACGGCATCGTTCCCATCGATACGACCATTCGGGATTACGTCGATCCGATTGAAGGCACGATTTCTTCGGCTTCGAAAACGAGTTACGACTTTTCAACGGAGCGGACGATTCTTTTTGATTCGACGAGAATTTTTGTCGCCGCATATTTTCAGGACAGGGCAATTCAAGGTTCCACGGATCGTGCGGGCGGCTCGGCGACATTCACCTATCGGCTTTTGAAATCGGCGAACTCGGGCAAGGACTTTGTCGGTTGGCTTCTTTCTGGCGGATATTGGAGCAACGACTGCATCTCGGATTCCGCACATTTTGTCTCCCGATGCTTGACGCAAAACGGCGAACTTGTAGATTACAACAACGGATGCTCCGTCAACAATTTGCAGCTTTCCTGCGTCTATCCATACGAAGCGGCAAACGATTCCGCCGCCTTAAAAACGCTTTCGCAAGAGTTTCTGAAATTTGCGAAGGAAAGTCTGTCGGAGGCCGAAAATTCTTCGCCGAGTTACAGCAAAAGCTCCGCGTCAACGGCACCCGGACAGTGACCGAGAAAGAGCCTGAAATCACGACGGGGGCTTATGTCAAATTTTACCGCGGTCGAAAAATTTCTAAATTGTCCCCAAAACCATTTTCCCTATGGAGTTTTTGATGAACGCCGCTAAAAAAAACGAGCAAAATCCAGAAAAAGAACAGACTCCCGACTTTATGAAAAAAGCCGAAGAATTCTTTGCCAACAACCGCAAAATTTTCCTGTGGGCTCCCGTAGATGACGAAAGCGCCACCCGAATCGTAAAGCAGATGATGTATCTGGATTCGCTTTCCCATGACGACATCACATTTTATATCAACAGTCCCGGCGGTGTCATTTCCAGCGGGCTCGCCATTTACGACTGCATGAACGCCATCCAGAGCGACGTGGTCACAGTGTGCTGCGGACAAGCGGCTTCCATGGGCGCAGTTCTTTTAACCGCGGGCGCAAAGGGCAAACGCTACGCCTGGCCGTCGGCGCGCATCATGATTCACCAGCCGCTGATTCAAGGACAAATGGAGGGACCGGCAAGCGACATCAAAATCCAAGCCGAAGAAATGCTCCGCATCCGCTCCATTACAACGGGAATCATCGCCCAAACCACCGGAAAATCCAGCGAAGAAGTGGACAGGGATACCGAACGCGATAATTTTATGTCGGCAGAAGAGGCAAAGGCCTACGGACTTGTCGATGAAGTAAAGAGCGTCTTCTAATGGGATTTTTTTCGGCCATCAAAAGCGGACTCGCCAAAACCCGCGAAGCCATTCTCGGAGAACTTAAAGGCATCGCCGGCAAAGGCAAAGTCACCGACGAAATGCTCGAAGATTTGGAAGAGCGCCTGATTAAAGCGGACGTGGGGACAAGTGCCGCATTCGTTTTGACCGACGCCCTTCGCGAAGAGGCTCTTGGCAAATCGCTTTCCCAAGAAGAGGTGCTCAACATTTTGCGGGCAGAAGCGGAACGCTTTTTAATCGATCCGCCGCCGTTTGCATTCAAAGGCAAGCCTCACGTGATTTTAGTTATCGGCGTGAACGGAGCGGGCAAAACGACGACCATCGGAAAGCTCGCCAAGAAATTTGCAGATGAAGGGCACAAGGTGATGATTGCCGCAGCCGACACTTTCCGAGCCGCGGCGATAGAACAGTTGCAGGTTTGGGCGGAGCGTTCCGGAGCCGAATTTGTGCACCACGCCGAAGGTTCCGATCCGGCTGCGGTCGCCTTTGACGCTTGCGCAGCGGCCAAAGCCCGCGGTTGCGACATCGTATTCATCGATACGGCGGGACGCCTACAAAACAAAGACTACCTGATGGAGGAACTCGCCAAAATCGTCCGCGTTCTCAAAAAACAGGATGTCGCGTACCCGCACGACATGCTTCTCGTGATAGATGGCAATACCGGTCAGAACGCCATCAATCAGGCGAAAATTTTCAACCGGAGTTTTCCGTTGACGGGACTCATCGTTACGAAATTGGATGGCACGGCGCACGGCGGCTCCGTCCTTTCGATCGCCAGCTCGCTCAAAGTCCCGATTCTTTGGGTTGGAATGGGAGAACGCATCGACCAGCTCGTGCCCTTTAAAAAGGCGGAATACGTCGATGGCCTCTTTAAGGAATAAAATCCTTTTCGGGACGCTGGCCGTTTTAGCGACGGCCTGCTCCGAAAACATTTCCGTCCCCGCGGAATTTGTTCGTCTCTATGGCGACTTGAGAATTGCCGAGCGAGAATTTGGCGAAACTTCTCCCGAAGGACGCATCGCCCGGGTTCAGATTTTGGAACGTTACGGCTACACCGCCAACAGATTCGATTCCATTGCAGACCAAATCCAGAGCAACTCCGATTTGTGGGAACCCTTTCAGGAATCGGTTTTGGTCTATGTGGATTCCATCGCGGTTCTCGCCGGTGCAGTCACTCCGCAGCCCAAAGCAAACACGCTTCCCCAAAAGAACAAAAAATGAAAAATGCGATTTGCCTTTGTCTTATTCTGTGCGGGCTGTCCTTTGCCAAGACGCCGACCGATTCCACACATTGGGAAAATTACTCCCAAGCCCTCGCCGAAGCAAAACGGGATCACAAAATGGTATTCGTCGATATTGTCGCCGACTGGTGCCTTCCCTGCCGCGAAATGGACAAGACAACCTATCGGGACAAAGGCGTCGCCACATTGCTAAACACCCGCTTTCACCCGGTGCGCATCAAACAAAACTCCCAGGACACGATTTTATGCGACACTCTGCGCCTGCCCGTGGAACGCTGTTTTTTTGACGTGTGGAATCTGCAAGCGGTTCCCTCGTATGTGCTGATCGCGCCAAACGGACTTTCGATTCTGACCTATTCTAAAGGCCTGGATGCCGACGAGATGCGAATGCTCTTAATGCAATTCCTGTCAAAGGAAAAGGAATGGATAGCCAAATGAATTTTTCCCCTCTGGAAATCGCTTTTTGGATTCTGCTTTTTTTGCTAGTGCATTGCTATGTGCTGTTTCCCGTAACGCTTCCCTTTTTAAGCGAGATTTTTTACCGGAAGAACCGCAAGACAACCGAGAAAAGGGAGCTGCCCAAAGTTTCAATCCTGGTTTCGGCATACAACGAAGAAAGCGTGATAGAAAAGAAAATCCAAAATTTTTTGGAATTGGATTATCCCAAGGACAAACTTGAAATCCTCATCGGCGACGACGGTTCCGCAGACAAAACCGCCGAAATCGTATCCCGCTATGCGGACAAAGGCATCACGCTGGTCAAAGCCCCCAAAAATGCGGGCAAAGCCGCCATGCTCAACCGTTTACAGAACTTGGCCAAAGGTGAAATTCTGGTATTCTGCGACGCCAACACGATGTTTTTCCCAAACGTGGTGCGCAAGCTCGTCGCGCCGTTCTGCGATCCGAAAATCGGCTGCGTCTGCGGGCACTTGATTTTGACCGACCAGAGCGGAAGTCCTCTCGGCTCCGGCGAACGCAGCTACTGGGATCTGGAATCTGAAATCAAAAAATTTGAAGGGATTCTGGACAGGCTCGTAGGCGGCAACGGCGCCCTTTACGCCATCCGCAATTCCCTGTTCACCCCGCTACCCACCAAGAAAAGCGTCATGGACGACTTCTTTATTGCTGTCAAGGTTTTGCAAAAAGGATTTTTTTGCACCTTCGACCCCAGCGCCATCGGAACCGAACAAACTTCAAAAGAAGGCATTGGCGAATATCGCCGCAAGGTCCGCATCGGGCGCGCGAATTTCAACTACCTCCATTCCTATTTACCGCTCCTTAACCCGCTCCATCCCGTAACAGCATATCTGTTCGCTTCGCATAAACTTCTCCGCTGGCTGACCCCGCATATCGCCATCGCCCTCCTCATCCTGAACGCCATTCTTTTGACAACACAAAAGCCCATCTACTTTGCAACTTTCGGGCTGGCTTTGCTCTTCTTCATCATCGCCGGTTTTAAAATTTCCAGCAGCGCCTACTATTTTCTGCTGATGAACTTCGCCATGCTCAAAGGCAGCGTTCTTTCGTTTGCAAAGGAACACGGCGGCGGCTGGCAACGCGAAGCCCGCGGCGACGAAGAAACGCCTTCGCCCACATCCTCCAAAACGCCACAGACTCTCGCCCTGATTCTTCCGGCAGTCCTGTCCTTCATGTTGCTTTCTGCATCCCCGGCAAAAGCTCTGACCGCGGATGTCAGTGTGGGCTCGTCAAATTGGACCGAAGACGTTACGGAATTCCATTTTTCGACATCCATGCATCTTTGGCATCCTATCGATCAGATGGTCTTTATCGGGCTCGGACTCGACTACCAGCGTTACGGAAGCATTTCGTTGGTTCCAGCGATGGCGAGCGCCTATATGCGCCTACCGTTCGGAAGCATCATCATGCCCGTGGCGACATTCGATTTTGGATACGCCTTTGGCGACGATTCGCAAATGATTTGGAAAGTGGGCGGCGGACTGGATATTAAACTGGGACGCTACTCGTCCATTCTGGTTTTAAGCGGCTATCAGAATCTGAAAAAAAGCGGGGATTTGATTTATCTCCGCTGCGGCCTGCTTCTGGAAATCTAAAGACTATCGCTAAAAATCGCTTTGGTAATGCTTCGATAAACGGTTCCTGAGTTTATCGAAGGGCGGCAACTGGTCCCTGAGCTTGCCGAAGGGTACTCACCGCTAGTCGCTAATCACTGACAACTAGCCACTCTAACGCAACCGATTTTTTGAAAATGAATTTTTAGAGGCGGCCTAAGGCTATTCGACGGTCACGTCTTCGTCGGCGACATTCAACGCCGCCACAATGTCGAGGGCTTCGGGCTCTTCAAGAAACCGGGCGACGAGGCCCGTCCGTTTTTCTTGGGTTTCATGCGATTCGAGTTCCACAACGTCGTCAATCTGCACATCGATAACGGCCTTGTCCGTAATCGGAATCTTGAGGGACATTCCCTGACGAACGTCGCCGTCCAAGACATTTCCACGAAAAACAAGACTCTTTTGATCTTCACCAAACAATGTTCTTTTTACATGAAATTTTGCCATACGCGAAAAAGTTAAATTATTCTCATGAAGTTGCGAGTCGGAAAAATTCCTTTTTTGGTTTGTGTCCCCTTTTTTCATCGTTTTTTTAAAGAAAGCCCTCATTTTGACGATTTTTCATTTGTCGATGGAGCGCCTAGCGAGCTCAATCAAAAGCTGTGGTCCGGAGAAATCCACTTGGCCCCGGCGTCGTCCATCGCCTACGCCAAGGATCCGCGCAACTTGCGGCTCGTGCCCGATATTTGCACCAGCTGCAATCTCGAAGTGCATTCCGTCGAACTCTTTTCCCGCTTCCCCTTGGAAAATCTTTCCCACAAGAAAGTCTATTTGACCCGACAGAGCGGAACCTCCGTAGCGCTTTTTCGAATCCTCTGTTCCCAGTACGCACAAGTGCATCCAGAATATGTGGACGCCGCCGAAAATGCGGACGCCGTCCTGCTTATCGGGGACGAAGCACTTCTAGAAAAATCCCAAAACCGATGGCCGTTCCGCTACGACTTGGCAAAGCTTTGGGAATCGTGGCAAGGCTTGCCTTTTGTGTTTGGCGCATGGAGCGTCCACCAATCCGCGCTCTCCAACGAACTGCGCCCGCTTTTGGATAAGTTTTTAGAAAACGTTCGAAAATCCATTTCCACATTTCGCGCCGACCCGAATGGCGCACTGGCCGCCTGGGCAAAGAACTACAGCGTCCCCTTTTCAAAGGACGAGCTTCAGGCCTACTACAATTCCCTGGATTACGAATTTAACGACGAGCGCAAACGTTCGCTGGAACTATATTTTAATTTGTGCGCAAAAGAAGGAATTTTGCAAACTCCCGTCACGTTGCAGTTTATTTAAGGGCTTGACAGTCTGCGCAGCGTACCGCCACTTTTGAAATGAATTTTTAAAAGCCTTTTTTAGCGGTCTTTTACCGCTCGCAAAAATTCGGACAAATTCTTTCCGATCGTTTCCCAATCATTTGCCCGCATTAAATCCGGCTTGAAAATGCTCGCCCCGAACGCGACCAGATTCGCACCGCTCCGCAAATAATCGCCAGCATTTTCCTTGGAAACGCCACCGCACGCGAGAAGAGGAATATCCCGGAAAGGTCCCCGCAACGCCTTGATATAAGCGGGGCCGCCCACGCACTCCACCGGAAAAATCTTCACGCAGGTCGCGCCGAAATCGTAAGCGTTCTGCACCTCCGTCGGAGAAAGCGCACCGGGAATATCCGGCACATTCCTCTGCGCACAAGCCCGAATCACGCTCTCTACCGTATTCGGCGAAACGATGAATTCCGCACCCGCATCCAATGCCGCCTCCAAATCCCGCATATTGCGAACCGTGCCCGCACCGACACGAATTCCGAAAGGCTTCGCTGCGGATTTCAACGCCGAAATAATTTCTGCCGCACTGTTCGTATTCATCGTGACTTCGATCGCTTTGAGTCCGCACTTCGCTGCGGTTTCTGCACAAAGGCTTTCCGAACCTTGGGGAATGTCGCGAAGGATTCCCACCACGGGAACATCCTGAAGAAACTCTAAAAATTCAGACATACGGCAAATATAGTTAGCTCGCGAATTCTAACGCACAGGTCAGAACTTTTTCTGCATCGGGAACAGGCGATTTTCGGGAAAGAAGGATTTTTTGGGGAAAAATCAGAAAATGGCAAAAACCCCTTGGCAATGTTTTTTTTGTTTACATTTGTATTGGTGCAAAATAATCTCGTTTGGGAGAAACCATGTCCAAAGTGATCCGTATCAAAAATGAAGTAGTAACTGTTGGGAATGATGACGGCTCCTTTCTTGAAGTGCCTCTGTCAGAATTGAATTTTAAGCCTGTAATCGGAGAAATCATTGAAGTTTTTACTTCCGACGACAAAACCGTTATATATAGAAATGGAAAATCGCCAGCTTTACCGCCAAAAGGACGACCTGTTAACCAACTGGCCTATTGTCTATTCGCCTTTTTCCTAGGAGGCTTCGACGTTCATAAATTTTATGCCGGGAAAATAGGCCAAGGAATTGTTTATCTGCTTTTTTGCTGGACATTGATTCCGGCGATTATTGCTTTAGTAGAAGGCATTATCGGCATTACAAAAAAAGCGGATGCCGAAGGAAATATCTATTTCACCTAAAAAATGGAGATCAAAATGAAAAACAAAACAACTGCCGCCCTTCTTTCATTCTTTTTAGGAGCTCTTGGGATCGACAGATTCTATCTGGGTTATACCGGACTTGGAGTTTTAAAGCTTCTGACTGGAGGCGTCTTTGGTATAATGTGGTTAATAGACTTTATCCTCATTATTTCCGGAAATCTAAAGCCCAAAGACGGAGAATATGGGGCGTAATTCAATATGTCCCGCCCAAGTTGAACTTGGACATTTTGAATAAAGCGAATAAGATTGCCCGAATGTATTTTCCCATTTAGGCTTTCGCATCGCCGAGTTTTTGCCCGCTAGACGGAATGTCCAGAGGGATTTTTATATGCGAAATATTTTTTTTGACATTATGTACGAGGCGGGCTATTTTTTTCTTGAAATCGCTAAAAACTTTTATAAATTTGTTGCATTTTGGAGTTTCGCAATGAAAAAAAAACTTTTTCTTTGAATGCTTCGCCATTTGCTTAGCGGTTTGCGCATTGAACGCTTGCTCAGACAATAGTATTCGTGCTGAAGACTTTAATCCTGCAACCGTCTGTCCAGAAAGCGGTCGTGGAACATTCGTTGACGAGCGCGATGGTCAAGCGTACAAGTACACGACCATTGGCGTTCAGGTTTGGATGGCGGAAAATTTAAGGTATAAAATTGATGGTGAACTTGTTGCTGACCAGTCAAACGATTTGCGGTCAGAATGTTTTTTTTCTGATGATAGCTGCCTTGTAATGGGCTTGTTGTATAATTGGAATGCAGCAAAATACGTTTGCCCAAAGGGGTGGCATTTACCGAGCGAAAAAGAATGGAGCGTGTTGATTGACCTAATGGGAGGGGATGCTAAGGCTAGCCGTCGTTTGCGTTCTACAAGTGGTTGGAAGGAATTGAATCATAATGAAGATCTCAATGGCACCGACGATTGTGGATTTGATTTATTGCCATCGCAAGCGACTTATAAACCGAATTTAGGCTATGAAGCCGATGCTTGGTCTAGCACGAATGCTTCTTCTGAAGAGAATGGTTCGATTCTTTTTTTTAACATTCTTTCTTATCAAACGGATATACAACTGCTTTTGCCTTACGGATATATAGACGATTTGAAGTCGATTCGGTGCTTAAAGGATTAGCGTATTGTGCAAAAAAAACAACAATCGTTTTTCTTTTCATTTATAGCAATTATTCTTACATTTAGTCGTTCTTTGTCGGCAACCGTGGCAGAGCCGAGTAATATAATCCGATTTTAGTCTTTCGGCAGGATGCTATCTCGTTCTCCGTCGAGGGTCCCGTATTTTAACATGGCAACTTTTAAAATAGAGGTAATCAAAATGAATAAGAAACAAGCTTTTTTCTCAATCACTCTTGCCGCATTCTTAGCATCGTGTTCTGACGATAGCAATAGTTGGAACGCTAGCGAAGTCTGTCCAGAAAGCGGTCGAGGAACATTTGTTGATGAACGGGATGGGCAAGTGTATAAATACACGACCATTGGCAACCAGGTTTGGATGGCTGAGAACTTGAATTATAATGTTGAATATAGTACCTGCTATGACAACGATGAATTAAATTGCGACTTTTGGGGGCGTTTTTACGCGTTGCAAGAAGGAGATTCTGATATTCTAGATTGGAATAAAGTGGATACGATTTGTCCTATTGGGTGGCATTTGCCCTCGAATGAAGAATGGTCTCAAATGATTGGAACAGTTGGTGGATACCAAGATGAACCAACAGCTCTTAGGTTACAAAGTACATCATCTTTGTGGGATGAAAGCCGAGGAAAGGGTACTGATGATTGTGGTTTTTCTGTAATACCAAGTGGATACCTGTACGAATCAGGGAAGGGTACTTATATGTATTATGGAGGAAATTTTTGGTCGTCAACAATGAAAGACGTGTATGGGGCATATGAAATCGGTATCGGTGGCGTTGTTGGTAACATAAATAGCTCTGGCGAACATCAGTTATCTATTCGCTGTATAAGGGATTGATATGCGTAAAATATTATTCATTCTGCTAATAATTTCCATACATTCTTTTGCTTTAACGCTTGATCAGGTTCGAGCGGACTTGAAGAAAAATTCTATATCAGGCGATTCTATAGAAATTAATGTTCGCACATCTGTTTCTACAGCTGGTTCAAAGCAATCGGTCTCCGTTTTAAAACTGGTCGTTGAAAATGTTGGTAACACAGTTGTGAATGGCTTTGAAGCAAGGTATTATTTCCGTGATGTAAGCGGGAAAATGGCTATTTCCGTGTATGACAAAGTTGATGCGAATGTAGAAATGGTAAATGCCGGAGGAAATCTATACTAGTCAGCCCTTAAAAAGTCATTTTGCGAGCGCAGGATAAGGACGTTCGCATTTTTTGTTCATTCCGTTCCACAGAAGGCAAAAACAGTATAGCCATTCCAACAGG